>NZ_JBXAYE010000005.1:0-98942 GCF_056782135.1 Dellaglioa sp. CoH-56-MRSF-11
ACATTTGATTTGTCGAAAATTTGTTCAGTTTTCAAAGATCTACTTGGTTGCTTTTGACAACTTTTATATCATATCAACCACGTCATGATTTGTCAAGAATTTTTTTGAATAAATATTCATTTCTTCTTGCCGTATCAATCAGCTTTATTAATATACCATCTGGTATACACCCTGTCAATACTTCATTACAGATAAATTTGATTTATTAATTATTACTTTATCAAAAAAGCGACTTAACCTCATCGAATTGATAAGTTTAAGTCGCTTTTTTGATAAAAGCTATTTAATAATGTCTAATCCACCCATGTATGGTTGAAGAACTTCCGGAATAGTTACCGACCCGTCTTCATTCTGATAATTTTCAAGAACTGCTGCTAGCGTACGACCAACTGCCAATCCTGAACCATTCAACGTGTGTACAAACTGTAATTTTCCATCATCATCCCTATATTGGATATGAGCCCTACGAGCCTGAAATGCTTCAGTATTAGAACAACTTGAAATTTCACGATACATATTTTGTGCAGGTAACCAAACCTCTAAATCATGTGTCATTGCTGCTGAGAATCCCATATCTCCCGTTGACAATGTTATCACATGATATGGTAACCCAAGTTTTTCCATAATTCTGCCTGCATCACTTGTCATTTTTTCTAGTTCTGCATATGAATCTTCTGGTTTAGTATATTTCACCATTTCAACTTTATTAAATTGATGCAATCTAATCAATCCACGTGTATCTCTTCCAGCGCTTCCTGCTTCAGATCTGAATGAGGGTGAGAGAGCTGTGAAATATACTGGTAATTTTTCTTCCGGAATAACTTCATCCCTGTAGTAATTAGTTAATGGTACTTCTGCTGTTGGAATTAACGTTAAATTTTCATTTGCGATTTGAAAAACGTCTTCCTTAAACTTCGGAAATTGACCAGTTCCGTACATTGACTCATCATTAACAATATATGGAGGAATAATCTCTGTATAACCATCAATTGCATGTTGATCAAGCATAAAATTGTATAAAGCACGTTCTAAACGAGCTCCCCATCCTTTATAGTATAGGAATCGACTGCCCGACACTTTAGCGCCACGTTCAAAATCTAAAATATCTAAATTTTCACCGATTTCCCAATGTGCTTTCGGCTCAAAATCAAAAGTTCTTGGTGTACCTACTTTTCTTAATTCAATGTTTGAATCTTCATCAGGACCTACTGGAATCGTTTTATTTGGCATATTTGGTAGTCGCGATGCCATATCTGTTACGTCTGCATCTAAAACCTTTAATTCTTCATCAAATGCTTTAATTTCATCTCCGACTTTTTTCATTTCTTCGATTTGAGCATCTGCATTTTCTTTATTTCGTTTTAATTGTGCAATAGCTTGCGATACATCGTTTCTTTTCTTTTTTAAAGTTTCGGTTTGAACAATAATATCCCTACGTTTACGATCCTTTTCAACCATTTCATCAATAATCTCTGGTTTTACCCCACGATTACCCAATTGTTCCTTAACTTCATCGACATTTTGACGAATCATTTTAATATCTAACATATTCTGTTCCTCCTTTTTTTGTATAAAAAAAGCCCACTCATCCACTAATTGGGACGAAAGGCTCATTTTCGCGGTACCACCCAAGTTCGACAAATAATCATTTGTCACACTCAAATAGATAACGGTCTCCCGTGTGGCATTACCCACCCACTTATTCACGCCGGATTTTCAGCTTCGTAATTTCCACCACCATTACGTCTCTTAAATGCCTACTTATAACGTTTTCCGTGTTTATTTATTACTTTAATAATAAGCGTTGTTTTATTAAATTGCAAGTTTAATTCTTACCCGCTTTATTAAGCAAATCGATATACTCTTCTAACGAAAGATGATGCTTAACTATATATTTCGCGTTACTTTTACCAACATAGCGGAAATGCCATGTTTCATAATCAATTTTAGTCGATTTTTCTTTATCTTTCGGGAATCTCAATATAAATCCATAATTTACCGCATGGTTGATTAACCATTTTTGACCCTTATCTGTTTCACTACTATTATCTAAATCATTATGTTTGGCATACCAATTTGATGACATCATATCGACTGCTAGTCCGGTGTGATGTTCGCTTGATCCTGGTTCTGCCACATACTCTTTTGTTAATTGTTTAGCCTGAGCAACTGACTTTCCCGAATTTTCATAGCTTTTAATTGAGTCTGCATAGACCTCTTTTTGGTAGCTAATTGATCGATAACCAGATACCAGTGACGCCTTATACCCGGCCTTATTTGCTGCTGATACAAAATCATTCAAAGCACTCTCAATTTTTGAATTTACAATAACATTTCCATCTATTTTCTGTTTAAAATCCAGTTCTTGCTTGAGTTTATGCTCTGAATTAACTAATATTAAATTCCAATCATTTGCCTTTACACCTTTAGGTAGCTCACTTTTTTGTGTGACTTTTACCGTTTTATGGCTAGGTGTCGTATTCGCTTTCTTACCGCATGCACCTATTAATAGTGCACACATCATTACTACCATCATCATCCATTTTCTTCTAGTCAAAATGTGCCTCATTTCTTTGATAAATCTACATCTTTTAATGGAATTAATTTTGTTTTATAGCGTATTTTATAATATGTGTACAAGATAACAAATAACGGAATGCTCATATAACTAACCGAGATTGCTTCCCAATCAAAATTTTTAAATGATTGAATATCTTGTCCAAGAATAACTAAAATACAAAGAACAAGCGCTAAAATAGGGCCCACTGGGAACCATTTTGCAGAGTACTTTAATTCTGACACTTCATGTCCTTGCGCTTTGAACGCTTTTCTAAATCTGTAATGTGAGATTGCAATTCCTAGCCAAGCGATGAATCCAGTTAACCCACTAGCACTCAGTAAAAAGACATACACTTTTGCTCCAAAAACACTTGCTAAAAATGTGAGTAATCCGATAAATGTTGTTCCCACTAGTGCTGCCATTGGAATACCACGACTATTCGTTTGTTTAAACTTTTTAGGAGCGTAACCCTGTTCCGCAAGTGAATGAAGCATTCGAGTTGATGCATACATTCCTGAATTTGCAGCTGAAAGTACAGATGTTAAGATAACTGCATTCATAACACTTGCTGCAGAGGCTAACCCAGCTCTTTGAAAGACCAATGTAAATGGACTAATTGAAATATCTGATGCGCTTGAGCCGAGTAAATCTGGACTTGTATACGGAATAATTGCTGCAATGATAAAAATAGCGAAAATATAGAATAGTAGAATCCGCCAAAACACTTGTTTAATTGCTTTTGGAATACTCTTTTCAGGCGTTTCTGATTCTCCCGCCGTAATACCGATTAATTCAGTTCCTTGGAAAGAGAAACCAGCGACGACGAATACACTTAGAATCATTGGAACACCACCAACAAATGGAGCTTTCTTCATTGTAAAGTTTTCAAGTCCCGTTGCATGGCCACCTAGAATACCAAATATAGTCAATACACCAACGATTAAGAAGACAATGACAGTCACCACTTTAATAATTGATAACCAATATTCTGTTTCACCAAATGATTTAACTGACAACGCATTAATTGAAAAAATAATAACTAACGAGATTGTACTAAAAATCCATCCTGGTACATCTGGCAACCAAAATTGCATAACCAAGGCAGCTGTACTAATATCAACAGCCAATGTAATTGCCCAGTTAAACCAGTAATTCCAACCCATTGCAAAACCCATCGCAGGATCAACAAATCGCGTTGAATAAACCGCAAACGACCCTGAAACTGGTAAATACGTTGCCATTTCACCTAAACTAGTCATTAAAAAGTAAACCATAATTCCAATGCCAATGTAAGCTAGTAACGCACCACCTGGCCCTGCCTTCGAAATTGCTGACCCACTCGCAACGAATAAGCCTGTTCCAATACTTCCACCCAAGGCAATCATTGATAAGTGTCTTGTTTTTAACTCTCGGTGCATACCTTCTTGTTCTGCCATATGAAATCCCCCCTATATATAGAGGAGCACTCGTGATTTTTAAAATTGAGAAAAGAAAAAGAGACCTTTTGTACAACACTATTACGCGTTATACAAAAAGACTCAGATTAATAGACTCAGTCAAATCGTTATAAGCGCCCCGTGATTACTATATAATCACGACAGTTTCTGACTTATTAAATCAGACCCCAGCAGTCACTAAATCTAAGTTAGCATCCACTTCGGCAGTTCACCCTTTCAGTTTAACTTCTTCAGCACTTAATTGCTTCATTAAACATACTTATGAAAACTGCATCCTCTTCTTTCGATAATTCTTACTATAATCAATTCACTGATATTTTGCAAGCTGTATCCTAATTTTCAGCTATATTAATTTCATCATGCAACTTTTCAATATCTGTTTCATTTTTTAAAAAAGCTTCATTTTCGATTGGAAAGTGTTGTTCAATCGAACTAAATGGCTGTAAACTCACAACCCCATTTTTTAAATGATAATCTAAAATATGTCCACCCATTTTATTTTCATCAGATAAAAAATGAATATGGAATCCCGCTGCACCAATTCCTTGAAATAACTCAGGTGTGAAATAGCCAATAGCTGTTCCATCAATATCTTCTTCTTCAAATTCCGATTGTTTGGCAGTTACCGCAGTTAATTCTGGATACGGTTTACTTTGTTTAGCAACAGATCGTGTACTCATTTTACTAAATGTTCCTTTAATAAGAACACTAAAAAATAAATTTTGGTAAGGATATAATTCAAGTAATTGCTCTTCTAAAACATTTCCTGCCACATTTTCAAATTGAATAGATGCGTCTGCTTGATTAAAATGGACTGTCGCAAATGGAACAAGAACGTCATCGCTAACTTGATTAATTTGACCTTTTGCAGTAATCTGGAAAGCCTTTCCGTCAATCACAATCATTTCGCCATCTAAATCACCAACAGTTCCAATTCCGTAATCACCATGTTTCAATAATTCTCCAACACTCAATGTGCCTTCGTACAAGCCTTCAATTAATGTTGCTAAGGTACCATGTTGATAAACCTTTTTTATATCTTGCATGTCGTTGACCTCTCTTGAAAATTATTTTAATATAATTGATCCATTAAAATTGATTGTCCTAATTCTTGATTATCTTTATAATCAACTGGTATATCAACAATAACAGGACCATTAGTTGCAAATGCTTCATCTAATGTTTTAGCTAAATCTTGTGCTTTTTCAACGCGTAAGCCTTTTGCACCAAAACTTTCCGCATATTTCACAAAATCCACTGCGCCAAAATTCACACCGGCAGATTGACCATATTTCATTTCTTCTTGGAATTTAACCATATCGTAGTGTCCATCATTCCAAATAATATGAACAATATTCAGATTCAAACGAACCGCTGTTTCCAAATCTTGGGCTGAAAACAAGAATCCACCATCTCCAGAAATTGAGACGATTTGTGTATTAGGTCGAACTAAGGCCGCTGAAATTGCCCAAGGTAACGCAACTCCTAATGTTTGCATCCCATTACTAAATAATAAATGACGTGGTTCATAACTTCTAAAATGTCGCGCGATCCAAATGTAGAAACTACCGACATCAACTGCTACCGTCATTTCATCTGAAACACGTTTTTGTAATTCTTGGATAATGCTTAATGGATGACTGGTTAATGTGTCACTTGTCACAACTGGCGCTTCATCCCTAGCCTGTAATTTTTCTTGTAAGCCATCTAAATACTCACGAGATTCAGATGCCATTTGATAGCCTTTCATATAGGGTAATAAAAATTCAAGTGTTTGCGCGATGTCGCCCACTAACTCTTTCTTTGGTTGGAAATTATGATCAATCTCTGAACGCATATCGTCAACAACAACAATATTAGCTGTTCCTTCTGCATTCCAGTTACGTGGTTCATATTCAATAGGATCATAGCCAATTGTAATAACTAAATCGCTCTTTTTAAGTAATTGATCCCCTGGTTGATTTCTGAATAAGCCCACACGACCAAAGAAATCACCGACTAATTCACGCGATATCACACCAGCGGCTTGAAATGTTTCCACAACAGGTAGATTCGTTGCTTCAACTAAATTACGAATAGCTTTTGTTACTTCTGGTGAAGATGCCCGCATTCCCACAAGTAAAACAGGTAATTTTGCTGCTTTAATTTCTTGTGCTAAAAGTGTACTTTCTACCGGGCTAGCGGGACCTAATTTAGGTGCCATTAAAGGCTGGATAACTTTTGTTTTCACTTCTGAATCTGTTACATCTTGGGGAATACTAACGAAACTTGCCCCTTGCTTTGCAGCCTCAGCTTCTTGGTAAGCATTAGCAATCACTTCTGAAATATTCTCAGGTTCTTGAACCTCTGCACTATATTTAGTGATTGGTTCAAATAATGCCGTGTTATTCATACTTTGATGCGTTAGTCTCGTTAAATCTGAACGTTTCACTTGACCAGAAATAGCAAGAACAGGATCACCTTCTGCCGTAGCCGTCACAACGCCTGTTGCCAAATTACTTGCACCAGGTCCGGAAGTCGTTAAAACAACCCCCGGTTTACCTGTAATACGACCAATCCCAGCAGCCATAAATGCTGCATTTTGTTCATGGCGCGTAATAATTAATTCTGGCGATTTAGAATTCGTCGGATGTTCCAATTTTTCAAAAACACGATCAATTTTTGCACCAGGAATACCAAATACATATTTCACATCATGATTTATTAAACTATCAACAATGGCATCTGCGCCGTAATATTTATTATCTGTCATTAGATTTCCTCCGAATTTGTTTTAGTAGTATCCATGATAGCATTTTCACAAATAAATGACTATGGTTTAAACTTACCAAATGTAAGCCTAAATAAAAAACCATTATTAACCCAGTTATGGTTAATAATGGTTTCGTTATTTATGATTTCCGGTTACATTTTCGACAATTTTTTGAATGATTAATTTACGTTGACCACTGATATCTTCTTCATTCCAATTAATTAAAGGAATTTCAGTTTCGTCAAACGTTGCTGCAATTAGTTGATAAACCGTTTGTGACTCTAAATAATTAGCCCAACGTTTATCCGCTTCAGCAAAAACACTATTAACGACGACGGTTGCTTTTTCTGTATCTTGTTTAAATTCACGAAATACACGATCAAAGAAACCGAAGTTTGGATAGGTTTCAATCTTTCCTTCCGAAGCCTCCACAATTTCTAATAAATTGATATCCTTAGCATCCCTTGCTAACGTAAAACCGCCATTATTACCTGAAACAGATTTCACAAGTCCCGCAACGACTAACTTACGCATAATTTTACGAAGATAAGTTTGTGAACCACCAAGACGAGCGTTGATTACTTGCGATGAAATTGGCACACCCTTATCCTGCGTTGCCAATAAAGAAATAATACACGCTGCTTGTTCAAATCCTTTTGTTAATTGCATAGTCAGCTACCCCCGGTTGATTAATTTTCAAATAGTTCTATATATACGAATAAAGGATAACATATGTCGTTGACAATTGGTATTGATTATTTTAAATCAACCGCATAAACAATTTCATTAATTAGAGCAGCAGGTTGAAAAAGGGATGAAACCGCTCTTTTTTCAACAAATTTAAAATTGGATTTTTTTAACACTTTGATAGATGCTTTATTTTCAATAGTTGTCACGCCAATTACACGTTCTAAATCTAACGCCTGAGCCATTGTTAAAAGTCCTTGAACTGCTTCAGTCATTATCCCTTGATTCTTAAAAATAGGATTTAGTGCATAGCCAACCTCTTTAACTACCAAACTAGGTTCTTGATTCTCATCAACTACTTCATATAAACCGATATTACCGACTACTTTTTGATTTCCTTTACACTCAATCGCAAATATACTTTGTTTTTGTAGCGTCGCAACGAACAAACTAGCTTCAGCCAATGAATTCACGGGTAAAAAGCCAGCCATTTGACCAACCGTTTCATCACAAGCATATTCATATATGTCATTTATGTCTGATGAGCATAACGGACGTACCACAAGCCGTTTCGTTTCATATTGATTCATTTTTTAGCCCTCAATTTTAAATTTATTCAGAATTTTTAGATATATAACGCGTGCAATGGCTATCCAAGTGACTGTTAAAAGAACAGCGCCTACCGTATCCGTCGGAAAGTGAGCTTGTAGATATACTCTTGAAATCATAATCATCATGATCCATATCGCTAATAAGCAGTTAATCAAAAATTGTTTACTATACTTAAATTCTACCAGCATAATACTCATTATCGTTAGACAAAATAATGCCACCCCGAACGTATGTCCACTGGGGAAACTGAATCCAGTAATTGATCCATGCCCCACTGGTCGAGGTCTCTGGACGCTACTTTTAATGAGCTTAATTAACAGTGCTCCAGTCATTATGGTCATCCCTGTCCAAATAGCGAGTACACCTCGTCGTAATTTATATAAAATAATCATCAAAATGACTGAATACAACCCTATCATCATCGGACTACTTAGCCAACTGATTATCTGCATCACTTGGTCTAGTTGCGCTGTAGGATGAAACCTAACAACTGCAATGATATTATTATCTATACCATGAATAAAATTATTTTTTGTTACTATTAATAACGTCAATATTGCGAATAGTCCACTGCCTATTATGACTACTCCATAAAGTTTATTCTTATTAATCATTACTCTAACCTCTTAATTACAGTCTATTTTATCCACATAATTTATCATATTTTTTAATTTGTTTAAAGTTAGTTACCAAAATCTTTAAGAATTCATACAGAAATCAAGCAAATGCTCAATTTTATGTAAGTTTATGGTAAAATAGGATATCTTTATAAATTTAGAAAAGAGTTGAAAATAAATAATGAATACGCTACTACTTATGCTTGCCGCTGGTCTTGTGGCAGGTGCTCTAGGATCTATCTTAGGATTAGGTGGCGGCATCATTGTCACCCCGGTCTTAACTTTAATGATGGGATTAGATATTAAATACGCTATTGGTGCTAGTATCATTGCCGTTATCGCAACGAGTTCTGGTGCTACAATTGCATTTCTAAAAGATGACGTTTTAAATTTGAGGGTCGCCATGTTTTTAGAAATCGCAACGACAATTGGTGCGATTTGTGGAGCACTCTTAACAGGAGTCTTTAATACATCCTTTCTCTTCATTTTATTCGGTGCTTTTTTGCTACTTTCTGTCTACAACATGCTTAAAAAAATTTTTGTAGGTGAAGAAGTTTTAAAATCAGCTGAACCTGATTATTTATCTACCAAATTTAAACTGAATAGTTCGTACTATGATAAACAACTAAAAAAACAAGTTGATTATCAAGTCGAAAATGTTCCAGGTGGGATGGCGATTATGCTTGGTGCTGGAGTTGCTAGTGGACTACTAGGAATCGGATCTGGTATTTTCAAAGTTATGGCAATGGATACTGCAATGAAAATGCCGTTGAAACCATCAAGTTCAACAAGTAACTTAATGATGGGTGTCACCGCTGCCGCAAGTGCGACCGTCTACTTTTTCAATGGTTCAATTAGACCTGATATTGCGGTTCCATTAGCGCTAGGAATTTTAGTTGGTTCATCAATTGGTTCGCGTGCAATGCAATACCTACCCGCAAAAATAATTCGCCTCATTTTTGTACCTGTACTATTGTATGTCAGCATTCAGATGATTCTAAAAGGATTCGGGGTATCTATCTAATGATGAATGAAAAAAATAACACATCAGCCGAAATGGCAAAAATTGAATTAATGATTGGTCAAATACTAAGAATTGGCGTTTTCATTTCTGCGATAATTATGATTATTGGTCTTATCCTATCCTTAGTTACAGGTTCAACAGGCTATCAAGGTAATACATTTCCAACTTCATTTTCTGCTATCATTTCTGGAATTGTCGCACTTAAACCTTACGCAATTATGATGCTTGGGCTATTTTGCTTAATACTAACACCAATTCTTCGTGTCGTTATTTCAATTTATGCTTTCTACAAAGAAAAAGATTATCTGTACGTTAAAATTACCGTCATCGTTTTAGTCATTTTAATTGCTGGCTTTTTTATTGGCGAACATTAATTAATAAAGGGGAACATTTCAATGTCAAGTCGTCGAGAAAACTATCATAAAGAACAACTACTACACCAAGAAACAACTAATCACCTGCCTTTACCAAAACGCGAAAGAAAAAATAAAAAGCAAAACAAGAAACGTCGTCGCTTAATTTGGTTAATCATTATAATAATCGCTGCTATCTGCGGTGGCGTTTATGCCTACCATAAATACTCAAACGCTAAAAATGCAGCTGATAAAATCTATACTTCTACTAAAATTGCTAAAACTAGAAATGTCGCAGCGGTTTTGGAAAAGGACCATCCTATTTCGATTTTACTTTTAGGTTCTGATGATGGTGCCTTGGGTCGTGCTAAAACTGGTGGCCGAACGGATACTTTAATCGTTGCCACACTTAACCCTAAAACAGAATCAATGACCTTAATCAGTTTACCGCGTGATACTGAAGTTGCGGTTTCAGACCATGAATCAGATTTTCCAAGTAAGATAAACGCTGCCTATGCTTATGGTGGTGCTGCAACTGCCGTTAAAACTGTTGAAAAATATTTCAATGTACCCATTGATTTCTACGCAACAATCAACATGGGCGGTTTAGAATCACTAGTTGATGCTGTTGACGGTGTTGACGTTAATCCACCACTATCTTTTTCTTATAATGGTGCCAGCTTCAAAAAAGGCGTTAAAACTCATGTCAACGGTAAACAAGCCCTTTCGTATGCCCGCATGAGATATGATGATCCTCTTGGCGATTACGGTCGACAAAAACGCCAACGTCAGATTATTATGGCAGTGGCTTTAAAAAGTACACAACTTCAAAATTTATTAGACGATAAATTTTTAAATACAATGTCATCTCAAATGAAAACTGATTTAACATTCAATGATCTTACCGTCTTAGGTACCAATTATCGTAAGGCAACACATCATTCACATTCAGATTATCTACAAGGTACAGGAACAATGGTCAATGGAGAAGCTTTTGAAATTGCCAGCGAAACTGAAAAACAACGTATCACTGATAAATTACGTTCCACACTTGGCTTGGTTCCAGCTAAAACTGGAAATACTTTAACAGCCGATACAAAAATTAATACAACTCGTGAATAGTTAAAAGTAGGCCGTCAATCGGGGATTGACGGCCTACTTTTTTGCATAAAAAAACAACTCACCTAAATGGCAAGTTGTTTAGATTTTAAATTAGTCTTTGTTTACGTTTACTGCTTGTGGTCCACGGTCACTATCTTCAACGTCAAAAGTTACTTTTTGACCTTCGTCTAATGTTTTAAAACCGTCACCTTGAATAGCTGAGAAATGTACGAATACATCACTACCATCTTCGCGAGTAATGAAACCAAAACCTTTATCTGCGTTAAACCATTTTACTGTACCTTGTTCCATGAATAAAATCCTCCTTGTGTCTATGTGACACGTTTTATTTATGACTCTCAAATCGTCCCAGTTGATATCGTTTCCGAAGACACTCATCAACTTCATTTGATTTGAAAAGCCACCTAAATTATATCACGTCTAATTGTAAAAACAAATTCTAAAATAGCGCTTTTATTTAGTTGTTTTCATCTTCAAGTGGTAACGCTAAATCATCATTTTCTTCCAGATTATATGGCTGGTATTTACCCATTAAATATCCTTGAATCATTTGAATAACTTCATAACGATCACTACCTGATAAAATTTTATCGCGGTATAAAAGTGTTGCCGTCCGTGCGAATAAATCTTCAAGATCAATCAATTCATCGTTAGTTTGACCAACTAAAAAATCAATTGAAACATGAAAGAATTCGGCCAACTTTCTGACTTCAAGATATGAGGGTGTATTAATACCACGCTCCCAACTACCAATCTGCGGGCCAGAATTCAAGTTATGATTCGATTTTTGAGACTGATTTAATCCAACAGCTAATTGAGTTAGCGTTAATCCACTACCTCTGCGCAATGCTTTTAATCTTTCCGGAAACATCAACAACACCTCCTTTAGATAAGCATACCTCTTTTTTAAAAAAAGGGTAGGTTTTTAACCAAATAAACCGCCAATATAATAAGTTACAGCCATTGTTACTAATCCAACAAAAACATTTCTTACCATGGCATGTCTAATATTATTACGCCCTAATATCCCGCTTACTGCCCCTGTTAAAAGTAAAGCTAAAGCAACGCCAATAACCGTCAGTGGAATCATAAACTCAGTTGGGAGTATCGCTATTAATAATAATGGAACTAGCGAGCCAACTACAAAGGATGTCATTGAGGACATCGCTGCGTGCCACGGATTTAAGTACTCACCGACATCAATATTGTTAACTTCTTTACAGTAATTTTCTAGTTCATTTTGAGACATTAGTTCATTGACCACATCCGTTGCGACCATCCGCGAGAATCCCTTTGCTTGGTAGATATTAATTAATCGTTCAATTTCAAATTCACGATTTTCTTTTAACTTTTTTGCAGCTGAATGGATAATCGATTTTTGTGTATCCCTTTGTGCAGAAACTGAGACGTATTCACCACCAGCCATTGAGAACGCTCCCGCAAACATACCAGCAAGTCCAGCTAAGACAAGATAGTACTTACCTTGACTAGCACCGGCCATCCCCAGAATAACGCCTGCAACTGAGATGATGCCATCATTAGCACCTAATACCCCTGCTCTTAAAATATTTAATTTCGTTGATAAAGCCATTCCTACTTTTAATGCACGACTATTCATCAAATGATTCACTCCATTTCCAATCATTTAAGTATAAGCTAATTGGGAACGATTATCAGTCGGGTTTATTAATTTCGTTAAGGAACATGATTGCCTTATCTTAAATGGGACACAATCTTACCATAGATAAAGACTGACTACTAGAAATCGAAAGGACCTGCATTTCAACCCATTATAGGATATACTTAAAGCAATTGTTCGAAAGAGGTGAATCAAATGTCTGACTCAAAAAAATACCCAATTAGTCCCTATTTTGAAATTAAAAATAATCATCCTTGGTACCTTGATGCCGAAATTGATGACTTATCACTTTATAATCAAAACTTTAAGGTTGTCTTACAAACAATAACTAAAAATGAAAATATTAATAAAGGGTGGCGCGATGAGGATTTAGAATCTAACATTCAGTTACTCCTTCTTATTGATTACGAAGAACTTGAAGTTTGGAAATATCCCGTCGATTTGTCATTTGATAAATTATCTTTAAAGGAAGATGTTGTATCATTCAATGAAAATAGTCGTATTGCACTTTATTTTGAAGATGATCAAGCTGTGATGCGAAAACTCGGCTACCTACCAAAAGAGGATACATTACAGGTCCATAATATTATGGCAGGCCTACCACATTATAAAATTGCCACTTATTTGACAGGCGGTCCTTATAAGAAATTAACGTTCGAAGACGACGAACTTCAAATTGATAATGGTTTTGAAGAATTTCGTTTAAATATTTTAATCTACTAAAAAAACATTCTCAATGAGAATGTTTTTTTGATTACTTATTTTTACTTTTTTTATTAAAAATTGATTTAACTGATCGTTTTAAAACATCGCCCATTCCAAGTGATTGAACCATATGAGCTGGATCAACATAGTTACGCATTGCACGTAACACCATTTTTGGTTTTTTAGACGCAAAAGTAAATGTCCCATTCTTCTTCGTTTTAATTGCATATCTCGGAATCCATCGTCCTTTAAACATCACAGACGCGATAACTTGATCAACTTCATCCCATGGAATTTGGATAAACTTGCGTGCATCACGGTCATTATAAAATTCAAACCCTTTATCGCCAATCATGATTTTACCATAATCAGTTAAACCTGTGAAAGCAGTTGCATCGATTGTTAAGTCTACCTTTGTATTAATTGACTGGACCATAGTATTTCGACTCCAATGTTTTTTGACGTTATCTTATTATACCTTAATTAATTGCATTGAACCATATAAAAAAACCCAGGAAAATTCCTGAGTTTTTTTGAAATTTTATAAAATTCCAAGTACGTGTCCACCGATACCAACTATGAATAAACCTAGAATGATAAGAATTGGTGAAACTTTTTTCTTAAGTAACCACATACAGAAGAATGTTAATAATAATGCTGCTAAACCTGGAATTAATTGATCCAAGTTATTTTGTAATGTTGTTACTTTATTTGGTGAAAGAGCTAAACCGTCGCTAGCTTGTTGCATAGCTGTTTGCATGCCTTTTCCACCTTGGAGTTTATCAAAATCAATATAAGCACCTTTATCCAACTTAACTGTTGAAATAACTGGCGTAAATTTGATTGAAACCCAACGTTCTACTAATGCGGCTAAAACGAACATTCCCAGTACCGAAGCACCTTTAGTAACATCTTGTAATAAGCCACCTGACATATCTTCAGAAATCTTAGAACCAGCTCTATAACCGAATTCTTGTGTATACCACATGAATCCCATACGGATGATATTCCAAGCTACGAAGAAAATGATTGGTCCCATAATGTTACCACCCATAGCCAATGAAGCACCTAAAGCACCTAACATTGGACGAACAGTAAACCAGAATACGGGATCACCGACACCAGCCAAAGGACCCATCATACCAACTTTAACACCTTGAATTGCAACATCATCAATAGGGGCACCATTAGCACGTTCTTCTTCAAGTGCTAATGTAACACCAAGGATTGGTGAAGCAAGATAAGGATGAGTGTTAAAGAATTCCATGTGTCGTTTCATTGCTGACGTACGTTCTTCTTTAGTTTTGTATAATTTTTTAATTGCTGGAATCATTGAGAATGTCCAACCACCATTTTGCATACGTTCGTAGTTCCATGAACCTTGAATAAACGTTGAACGCCATGCTACAGCCAATCGATCTTTTTTAGTTAATTCAATTTTATCTGCCATAATATATTCCTCCTTCTTCCAGTTTAATAATCGTTTAGAATTTCGCCAAGTGGATCACCGGTATTATTGCCACCGCCACCATTTGATGAACCACCCATTTTTGAAAGGTTCAAGTAAATAAGAGCAAGAGCAACACCGATAGCACCAATAGCGATCAATGTTAATTGAGTAATAGCTGCGACTACGAAACCAAGAATAAAGAATGGCCATACTTCTTTTGTAGCCATCATGTTAATAACAAGTGCATAACCAACGGCAACAACCATACCACCACCAATAGCCATACCATCTGTTAACCATGCGGGCATTGATTCAAGGAAACCTTTAACTGTTTCAGCTGGAATAAAGAGCAATGCTCCGGCTGGAATAGCAATACGGATACCTTGCATACCAATAGCAAGAACATGCCATATTTCTAGCTTACGGATATTACCTTGTTCTGCTGCTGCATCCATTGCATGAACAATAGGAACAGCAAGTGTACGAACAACCATTGTTAAGAATAATCCGGCAACGGCAAGGGGAACGGCGATAGCGATAGCTGATCCAACACCTTTAATCCCTTGTCCACCTAATACTAAAATAATTGCTGATGCAACTGAAGCAAGTGCAGCATCGGGTGCAATAGCTGCCCCGACATTAGCCCAACCAAGTGCGATCATTTGAAGTGTACCACCTAAAACAATTCCGGCGGTTAAATTACCGGTTACTAACCCGATTAATGTACATGCCACTAGTGGTTGATGGAATTGGAATTCATCTAAAATTCCACCCATACCAGCTAGAAAGGCAATAATTACTACTAAAATCATTGATATAGCTGACATAATAAGCCTCCTAAATTAATTTTCTTTTATTGTGTTGTTTAAGCTTTTGCTAATTCACCTTTAGCTTTTTTGAGAATGTTAGCCATATTCTCTTTTGAATCGTTAGGTACTTTACGGACATCAAATTTAACGCCCTTATCTTCTAGTTTTTCAAAAGTATCAACATCGTCTTGTCCCATTGATAATACGTTGTTAACAACTACTTTACCAACTGAATGAGCCATTGAACCAAGGTTAACTTCGTCAAATTTCATTCCGCCTTCAATTGCTGTTAACACATCTTGTGGACTTTCAAAAAGAAGTAATGCTTTCATTCCACCAAAACGAGGGTCTTTTGAAACTTCAATCATCTTAGCAATTGGCACAACATGTGCAATAATACCAGGTGGTGAAGCTTGTTCAATTAAGTTTTTACGAAGTGTATCCTTAGCAACATTATCAGAAACAACGATAATACGGTCAGGCTTAACTGATTTAGACCATGCTGTAGCAACTTGTCCATGCAATAAACGTGAATCAATACGTGTTAAAACGTATTTAATTTTACCATCACCGATTACAGTTCCTTCAGGAATTGAACCAGTAGGTTTGTTTGTTGCAACAACAGCTGCTTCTTTTGGTGCTAAATCTTCTGGCTTAATCTTAACGCCACCTTTTGCTTCGCTTAGAATACTTGCAGCAATTTCTTGTGCAGAATCCATTGACAAGCGTGCTGCGTAGGCTTCAATTAACATTGGTAAGTTTAAACCTGTAACAATTGCCCATTTATCTTTATGAGCGTCAAGCAAACCGTTTGCTTGATTAAATGGTGATCCACCCCATAAATCAACTAAGAATAAGACTTCTTCAGGATCATCAAAAGTAGCAATTGCTGCTTCAAGATGAGCTTTTAAATCGTCTGGTCCTTCGTTTGGCATGAAAGTTACAGCTTGAACATTTTCTTGTTCACCAAAAATCATTGAACCGGATTGCATGATGCCTTCGGAAAATTTACCGTGACTTGCAATTACAATTCCAACCATTTTAAAACCTCCTAAATTTTTATCAGATTACTGTAAGAACTCCGGAAAAACGCTTACATTTATAATATAAAAACACGCAAAAATTATTTCAAAAACAACTTAAGCATTTTGCTTTTGTTCCTAGGTAATCTGATTTAATTTTAAAATGTTACGAAACACTTAAAAATAATATCGTTTCCATAACGTCTATGTTGTTAAGTATAGCACAACGATTACGAATTACTATTAAAAATATTAATTTGTATTCGCTTACAATTATACCATTTAATCGTATAGATATTAGTTATCAACCTATATGATGGGTTTTTTTACGTTTCCATAGCTTGTTTCATTCAACAAAATCTTATCTATACCAATTTATAAAAAAAGTTTTGTTATATACAATGCTATTTTATTTTTTTAACACAAAGTGGTATTGAAATTGCTTAAAATATTTTCTTATTCTTTTCATTGATTAAAAAAAGACCTCATTGAAATGAGATCTTCGAATTATTAAACTTCAACAACTTGATTAATAGACAGCAAATACAGATATTTATGCGCAACTTTCAACCCAGTCATATTCTCTAGTGCTTCGCCATATAAGTTCAATTGGCCACGATAACGTGCTGTCAATTTTTCTATTTCTTCTATTGTATTGTCTTTAGAAACTTTATCAGTCTTATAATCAAATACCACCAACGTATTATCTTTTACAAAATAACCATCGATAATTCCATGGATCAAAACTTTTTCCTTATTTGACTCAACCTTTTGAAATAGCTCATTGGCAGGTAGTAACATTGAGAATGGCGCTTCACGTTGTACATCGTTACCTATAGTTAGAATTTCTTTGCCTAAATCCGTTTGAAAGAAATTGGCAATGTGTTGTCCATTAATTAACGTAGCAACTTCTTTAGTGACTACTTTTGCCGTCACTAATTGCTCAATTTTAGCTTGGATTATCGCTAAAGTTATCTCACTAGTTAAATCTAATTCTTGTAAAATGAGATGAGTTGCACTCCCAATATCACTTCCCATTGGTGCTGCAACTCCCTGCATAAATTTCGGTACAGCAAGTTCACTCGTAACGTATCGGTTGCCTTGTCCTTCAATACTCAACTGATTCATTTCGCGATTAGCTGGATCATCGAATAGACGTTTTACTTCCGATACAGCTTGGTAAGCAGTTGTTTTAGTTAAATTATCGAATGGATACTGAAAATTTAAGACTTGATCAATTTGATTAACATCAATATCCTCAAACGTCTCAGGCATCTCACCCGTGATTGTTTCTAACCAATCCGTCTGAGAAACTTCTTCACTCACTTTACTCATCTGGTTCAGGTCGGTTTTTTGATAAAATTTAACGCTAAATTGCGTTTCATCATCACTTAATAGTAGTGATGATGTTGCTGGATCCAATAATAGTGACATATCAAAAGTAGGATGACGAACTAGCGCCATACCAATCCAATCCATGAAATTTTTAATACCACTTCGAGCTGTTGCATTTAAAACTAATTGTTGGCTTTGAAATGCCTTTTGCCAATGATTAATTGCCGTTTTTTTATTTGTGTAAGCCCCCACAATAAATAATCGTTGTTCCGCACGCGTTAAGGCTACGTACAGTAATCGCATTTCTTCCGCTTCTGATTTTGCAATAGCAGCTGATTTTACAATTGTTTTTTGTAGCGTATCTTCCATCGTCCGATTTTCAGGATTTAAATAGGTTATTCCTAATCCAGCCTGATCATCAATTAAATAAGGTTTTCGCATCGCCATTTGATTAAACTGGTGTGTCGCGTCAACCAAGAAGACCATTGGAAATTCAAGTCCCTTACTACCATGAATTGTCATGACTGACACTGCATTTGCGACATTTTGTACAGGTGCTTCTGCTAAATCCTTATCGCGTTCCTGCATTTTTTCAATGAAGCGCACAAACTGGAATAAACCTTTAAAACTACTATTTTCGTAAGCGTGAGCTCGGTTATACAACGCATGTAAATTGGCTTGGCGCTGACTTCCAGCTGGCATCCCCCCGACATAATCAAGAAATCCAGTATCCTGATAAATCTGCCAAATTAAGGTCGCAATTTGATTTTCATGCGCGATTTCACGAAAGCCCGAAAGTTGTGTTAAGAAACGTTCAATTTTATTATACAGTGTTTTTGCGAAGCTACCTGCTTTAAACGTATCAAAATTTTGATAAAAAGTTAACACCGCTTGATAGTAATCATCTGTTCGGTTGCCAATCCGTAAATAGGCCAGTTGATTTTCATCTAATCCAACAATTGGCGACCGTAGGACACTTACCAATGGAATATCTTGATAGGGATTATCAATAATTCGTAATAATGACATCATAATTCTGATTTCAGTTGTTTGGAAATAGCTCTCCGCATCATTCACAACGACTGGAATACCCATTTTTTTAAATTGGTCAATAATCACCAAATTATTTTTACGAGTTGGGACTAGTAATGCAATATCTCGGTATTCAACGGGACGTTTTTCTGATTTATCACGGTCAAAAATCTCTGTTTCATCTACGATTAACGCTTGAATCCGTTGACCAATTAAAGCAATTTGGCCTTCCGATTTACCATCAATTTCAAACTGATCATTCGTTGCTTCACTATCATCATCCGGTCTTTCTGCAGATTCAGGTTCATCAGATTCGTAAATCAGCACTTCTGCTTTTTGCTCAATATCTGGGTAGTAGTTTGCCCCAAAAACCAATTTAGCATCATTATCATAAGCCATTTGTCCAACGGTTTCATCCATAATCTGGGTAAAAATTAAGTTAGTCACATCTGTTACATTCTTCACAGAACGAAAATTTTCAGCTAAGATAATTCGATTTCCATTACTGTCAGTTTCTTTATAAGCTTGGTATTTACTTAAAAACAAACTAGGATCAGCCAGCCTAAAACCATATATTGACTGCTTTACATCCCCCACCATAAACATATTACCGGGATTAGTCGTGGTTACCCTTGTCAAAATAGCTTCTTGTAGTTGATTAGTATCCTGATACTCATCTACCAGAACTTCTTCATATTTTCCTTGTAGAGCAGCTTGTGTTTGCTCGGAAGATTCAGAATCACTCGCTAAAATGTCCAGTGCTAAATGCTCCAAATCATTAAAATCAAGTATATGTCTTTGACGTTTCTCTTTGGTGAAGGCATCACTAAATAAGCCAATCACACTGACTAATTTTTCAACTAATTTCTTAGATTCTGTCATGATATGCAGTGTTTCTGTTTCATTTAAAACAAAAAATTGTTCTGATAAGTTAGCTAAACGTTTTTTTATTCCAGCTTTTAATTCTTTAATTTGATCCTTAGCAACAGCTTGGTCATCTTCTAAATTTTTAGCTGGCACACTAGGCGCACGTTTCAATTCGTACCCACGAATATTATCGCGAATTTGATTCCAAGAACCATCGTTTTCAACAGATTGGACAACAGCTAACAACATCTGACTTTCTTCTTCAGTCACTGCTTGATGTTTCTCTAACCCAAATTGAATTGATAGTTCTAGAGCCGTTTTTAAATCGGCCTGGATTTGCGTTAAATTTGCTTGAACTAATGGCTTAATACTCTTTTGGTAAAACGAACTACTGATTAAATTATCGCCAACATCATAAGTTGCTGCCAAACTAGCCAACCAACCGGTAGGATCTGGTTTCGAACTCGCAAATGTAAATAGGCTAAAAACCAACTCAGATAAACCATCATCATTTCGATCATTTGAAAAATTTTGTGTTAATCTCTCAAAGTCGACATCGTCTTTGGCATACAACATTTCCCGGACGTCTTCCCAGACACTCTCTCTTAATAAAGCCGCCTCAGTCATATCTGTTAACATTCTAAAAACGGGATCCAAATCAATCACATAATAGTAGCGTTTAATTAATTGGAGACAAAATGCATCAAATGTACTAATATTTGCAACTGGCAAGCGCATTAATTGATCCATTAAATGTTGTTTTTGTTCATGATTGTCTGCTTCATTGATTGCCTTTTGAAGTGCCACCTGAATCCGTTGACGCATTTCTTTAGCTGCAGCGTCTGTAAACGTAACAACTAATAAGTCATCAATAGCTGTTCCCGTTAATATTTTTTGAATGACGCGTTCAACTAAAACTCGTGTTTTACCGGAACCGGCAGAGGCTGATACAAGAATATTAGTCCCACTTTCATCGATAGCACGTTGTTGATTTGGTGTAAATGTAAACTTACTCATTACTGTCGGCCTCCCCGTCTATAATCCGTTTTTCAATTTCTTCCCAGCTTAATTTACTTATTTCATGGTAATTATTTTCGGGTAACATCGCATCAAATTGGAATATTGATTTATATGGTGAATATTGTAGGGCTGTTTTTTTAGCGTTCCATCTAGCCGGACTTAAATCGATTATCCCTTCGAAAATATCTGTTGCCGCATCAATAATTAATTGTTTATTGTGTACCAACAAGAAATCTAAATCTGATTGTGAAATCAATTTTTTTGAACGAGCTGATGGTGATGTGAACCCTTTTTTCGTTTTTCTAAATGGATAGATTAATGAAAACCCTGTTGATTCGTCTTCAAAATCAGTATCTAAATGGCTCAGTAACTGCTCATCTTCCAATAATAGCCCATCCATTTGGTTTGCTTTCAACAACGTATTATCCAATCCTTTTTTCTGTACATCTTCAATTTTCAGCTTAGGATTTTGTAAGTGCATGTAAACTGCACCAGCTGCCGAAGTTTTCAGTCCAGTATTTGGTGCAATTACCTCTGCATTCTCAATCAATGCTTGCAAGTAAGTTAACATTTGCATTGATAATCCATAGAAAGCATCACTAAAATCAAACTTTCGAATCCCTGATTTGTAATCGACGATTCCAAGATATTGTTTTGAATCAACCTTCATATAATCAATTCGATCAATTTTACCGCGGACTTTAACTGAATGGCCGCCAGGTAACTTATAAGCTAGGGCTTTCAAACCTGACTCAGCACCGACATGACCAAATAAAACTTCTGTTTTCAGTGGCTTCATCTTTGTTTGTTGCCCTTGTTGCCACATGGCATGCGTCACTTGTTTTAATAGAAGACTTAATTGTTTAGCAATATAGCCCATTCGACTTGAACTACCAAGAATTTGGAACTGAGGTAACTCGCGCATATCTTTTAAAATTACATTCAAATATTCATCTAGTTGTTCTTTGGGTACATTGGCATAGACTTGGTTTGATTCAGTCACAACTTTCATCAACTCATCCAACCCCATATGGAAAAACTCACCAGTACTTGCAGGAGACAGCTCGAAAATGTCTCGTTCTTTCAATTTCAACCCATATTGTAAAAAATATTCAAATGGATTACGATAGAAAGTTTCTAGTTTTGAAATTGAAGTATTCATTTGTGTTCCATATAAATCAGTTATAATTTCCGGCGTCAACTTAACCGGTATATTTTTATACGCTAAGCTTCCTAATAATTGTTTCGTTAATGGTCCCATTTCTGGGTCAGCCGACAGTTGACGTAACACATACAACCAAGCACTAGGCATGGATACTGCAGTTGTTTTGGCAAGTCGACTAGCTACAACCAATGATGATAATGTACTACGTTTTGTTCCGATAAAATCAAGGACTGATTGTTCTGTTAATTCAGGATTAGCAGCTAAATGTTGAACTGATAAATTGAAGTGTTCTTTAATCATCATTAAATAAGGCGATGGATTTAAATTCTTTTCGCCATCGTTGCCACTTGGATATGAAAAAATCAATTGTTCGCGTGGTCCTAAAAATCCGAGATAATTCAAAAAGGGTTCAGCGGCCATTTGACTAATAGCCGAATCGGCTAAGTATTGATCATCAGTTAATAGATTAGCCATTTTCGCCCGATCATCATCTGTTAATAATTGTGTCTGACTAACTTGTTCTGGCATCACCATATCAGTTGATCCAATCATAAAGGTAATCTTTCGGTTGTTCATTTGAACCATCCCTGATTCAGAAATAACGACCTGATCTAATGTTGATGGCACTTGTGAGTAACTTGCCCCTTCAAATCCCGCTTGAATCAAGGCCATGAAGTCAGCGGTATTGAACATTTTAGTTCCCAATGTTTCAACATATTCATCTAACATCCCAACAAATGTTTGCCAAGTTTGTTCTGGTTCTTCTGATTGTGAGATGTTTCCAGCAGCTAAATAGCGGTCTCGCCAACTTAACAAGCGTTGTGTCACACCTTGTTCAACAAGAAACTGATAAATTAGCTTTGCCCCCTCTTCACCGGTTGTCGCCTGATCTAGTTGATTGAAGAATCCTGGTAAAACGTCTTTAACAAAATGTCTAATTTGATTAATTTGTACTGTGATACTTTGGTCCTTATCCGTCTGTTGCTCATCTGCATCCGTAAAATCAAACCGGTAGAACGTCCAATCATCTTCACGTAGCCACTGAGAACCAGAAAAACCGTATTTTAAAACCATATTTTCTGTTAAATCAACAGCACTACGGTACTGTTCAATTGGCATAGCATGATTTTCTATTTGTGGTATTAATAATTCAGTTTTTAATAAGCGCATCATTGCGCCATATTGATAATGCTTTTCTTTCACCTCAAATAACGCTGCCAGTAACTCGACTAAGGGATGGTCAGCCATTGCGTGTTGTAAATCGTTAAAATAAGGTATTTTAAATTCTTTAAAAACCGGTGGAATAACCGTTTCGTAGCTATCTAAATGCCGCGTTAAAATCATAAAATCTCGATAACGATACTCCTTAGTTGCAACTAACTGGCGAATTTTTGTCGCCACTTGTCGAATTTCAATATACCGACTATCGGCTTCAAAAAGTTGAATAGAATCTGAATTTTCTAACCTTTCTGATTTTGTTTTAACTAACCGTCTAGAGTCAATCCAAAAATCTTCCAGACGAGATAAGTCGGGATTCTGGTTAACTTTGGTTTCAGCATAACTATCCGTTAGCACTGGAATCTGAGCTTGATGTGCTTTTTCAATCAAATTAACATACATCCGGCTTGATTTATAAAATAAGTCAGATTTTTCAGCAACTTCATGTGCATTGCCTTTATCTAAGACTAAGCCAATTGTAATCTGTTTCGCACCCTTAATCAGTGCGTTCACGAGCTCCTGCTCTTGTGCTGTAAATTGAGAAAAATGGTCAATATAAAAATAACTCGTCTTCAAAACGTCATCTGTTAAATAACGACTCAACTCTGCTAATAAATCATTATTTTCAATATATCGGTCAGCCATCGCAGCATCAAATGCGCGATAGATAATTTGTAAATCATCTAATTTAGCACCTAAGTCCCCAGTCGTTGGGAAAGATTCAGCAATCCGAGTTAAATCATCAACTGTCACACAACCAACTTTTAATTCTTTCAGTTGGCTGACTAGTTGTGAAATAAACCCAGTTTGGGTCCTTTCACCACGAAATATTGTTAATTCATCTTCATGTTCCGAAATTAATTGATAAACTAACATATTTAATCCAGACTGAGATAAACGAGGAATCTGATAATAGGGTGTATTCTTCAAAAAGAACCAAGCTAATCGAGTAAACGAAAAGACTTGGACGTTCGATTGTGCAAAAATATTTTGTTCGACAAGTTTGTCTTTACCTAATGCTTCAAGGATACTAACTTCTGCTTCGAACTTAATATGATTGGGAACAAGATAAAAAAAAGATGCCGTTGAATCAGTCGTTTGCGCTGCTTTTAATTGTGCAACAAGGCTTGCTTGATGGTCTTTACTAGCTTTTCCTAGGACAAATTTTAAACTCATTTTAACTCCCCTTTTCATACCGCTAACTCGTTATCATTACCTAATAATATACCATATTTAGCTGTTATATTTTTTTAAGAACACATAAAAACCGCTGGACAAATCACAAAGGTGATTTAACCAGCGGTTCATTTTAATTTAATCTTTTTCTGTAAATAGTTTATCAACTGAGCGATTCTTATGAATTAAATCAATTGCTTGGCCAAACAAGTCGGCAACTGATAAGCGCACAAGTTTATCGAGCTTGTCAGCTTCTGGAACAACGATACTATCTGTTACAATCACTTGTTTAATATTGTCATCAGATAAAGCTTCAATCGCACCTTTTGACATCACAGCATGTGTTGCACAAGCATAAATATCTGTTGCACCAGCAGCTTTAAGTGCACGCGCTGCATCAGTCATCATTGTCCCTGTATCAATCATATCATCAATAATGATACAACGACGCCCTTTTACATCGCCAATAATTGATGTTGCTGCAATATTATCAGCAAAATCAGATCCACGTTTATCAACAATAGCAATTTGTGCTTTGAGCTTTTCAGCCATATTACGAGCACCTTTAACACTATTATGATCAGGTGAAATCACAACAACATCATCTGTAATCCCATTTTCAATGAAGTATTTAGCTTGGATTTCTAAAGAAACTAAATGATCAACTGGAATGTTAAAGAATCCTTGTAATTGAGCGGCATGTAAATCAAGTGTAATTACACGAGAAACACCGGCTAATTGAATAAAGTTTGCAACTAACTTAGCTGTAATAGGTTCACGTGAACGTGCTTTACGATCTGAACGTGCATAACCATAATAAGGCATTACAACGTTAATTGTACCCGCACTTGCACGACGTAACGCATCAACCATAATCAAAAGTTCCAGTAAATTTTCATTTACTGGATTTGAGATTGATTGGATAACATAAACATCTGCGCCACGAATACTTTCATCAATGTTGATTTGAATTTCGCCATCACTGAAATGTTTCACGGATGCTGTAGAAAGACTAGTATTTAAAACCTTAGCCACCTTCTCCGCTAATTCAACGTTAGAATTAAGTGCAAATAATTTTAATTGACCTTTTGCGAATTGACCCGACATGATAGCCTCCGTTATTAATCTGTATTTTTTCTTTATAGTTCTATTATAATGAATTTACACTTAAATTACTATGCTCTAAGTAAAAAGTTTAAGATTATCTGAATTGTTCCTTCAGACTAAACGACAATCCTTATGTTTAATGGTAAAATAGACAGATACGAACTTAAAAATATAACTTAATTATGGGGGACACAAAAATTGTCTAGCGGTACAGTTATCATCAATTTGATTGTTATCTTTGTGACATTATTTGCAGCAGCATTCTTCGTTGCCGCAGAATTTGCACTTGTCCAAGCACGTCCAAGTGCCATCGAAGCTGATATCGAAGCAGGTATTGGAAATCGAAAAAAACAAGAAAGAGCATTAAAAATGCTTAACCATTTGAATGAATACCTTTCAACAACACAGGTTGGTGTCAGTGTTGCTGGTATTATTCTGGGTTGGGTTGGTGAAAAAACCATTGAATTTTTACTTGTAGATGTGCTTAAACTATTCCATTTTGCTTCTGAATCAGGGTTAAATATCATTGGCGCAATTATCGGGGTTTTAATCCTTACTTACGTTGAAGTGGTTTACACAGAAATTGTGCCTAAAAACTTAAGTATCGATATGCCCGTTCAAGTTTTAATGGTTGTTATAACACCATTACGCTACTTTCATCTTGCCTTTTACCCATTAGTTTGGTTATTAAATAACTCAGCAACACGTGTTGCTAAAATGATTGGTATTACGCCAACTGATGAAAATAGTGAAGTTTTTACTCAAAAAGAAATTTTATCTTTATCTCAAAATGCCGTTTCAGGTGGTGAATTAGATAGAGATGATTATGTCTATATGCAACGTGCCTTTGATTTAAATGACAAAATTGCTAAAGATATTATGGTCGATCGAACAAGTCTTTATGTCGTAGATATTACAGATACTGTGCACGATGTCGTTAAAGATTATTTACATCAGGGTTATAGCCGTTTTCCAGTAGTTGCTAACAATGATAAAGATAAAATTCTTGGTTACGTCTATATCTACGATTTAGTTAGACAAGCTGAGATTGATGATACTGTCTTAATTAGTAAACTACTTAGAACAATTATTACAGTACCAGAAACAACACCTATTAGAACATTATTAAGCCAAATGATTAGTAAACAAACACCTATCGTTGTTGTCCTTGATGAATATGGTGGTACAAGTGGTATTGTAACGGATAAAGATATTTATGAAGAATTATTTGGAACGGTTAAAGATGAAATTGATGACGTTTCAAGTGAATACATTATCAAAAATGATGATGGTTCATATAATATTAGTGGTAAAACGACTTTATATGATTTCGAACGCTTCTTTAAATTTAAAAATAAAGCGATGAAAGCATCTGAAAGTGTTACATTAGCAGGTTTCATTCTCGAAAATCATAAAGTTAAATTAAATGATGTCATCAAGTTTGATGCTTTTGAATTTAAGATTATTGAGTTTAAACGTAACTACATTGATTGGTTTAATGTTAAACATACGACGACTCAGGTAGACGCAATTGAAGAACAATGAACTGATAAGAAATAATTTAGTCATTACTAATTGGAGGGAATTTTATATTTATGCCTACTCGTAGAGAACTATATCAGCAGGAATCAATTGCAGATTCCACTTCTAATCCAAGTAAAAATCGTCACTCATCGTTGCCAAAAAATGGTAAGAAAAAACCAAATAAAAAACGTCGTCGTTTAATTCTTCTTTTATTGCTCTTACTTTTGGTCGGTGGCGGTATTTATGCATACAGAGCTTACGCAAACGCAAAAAAAGCAGCTGATTCAATTTATACGCCGACAAAAGTCGCTAAAGCTAGAAACGTTTCTTCAGTCTTAAAATCAGGCTATCCAATTTCAATTCTCCTTTTAGGAACCGATGATGGTGCGTTAGGCCGTGCAAAAGTTGGCGGTCGAACAGATACCTTAATTGTCGCAACTTTAAATCCTAAAACGGAATCAATGACGTTAGTCAGTTTACCCCGAGATGCAGAAGTTGCGGTTTCTGGTTATGAATCAGAATTCCCAAGTAAATTAAATTCTGCCTATGCTTATGGTGGTCCTGCTTCTGCTGTTAAAACAGTCGAGAAATATTTGAACGTCCCTATTGATTTCTATGCAACCATTAATATGGGCGGACTCGAAACATTAGTTAATGCGGTTGGTGGCGTTGATGTCACACCACCACTATCGTTCACCTATCAAGGTGCACACTTTAAAAAAGGTGTTAAAACTCATGTTAATGGTGCAGATGCATTATCTTATGCCCGAATGCGTCATGAGGATCCACTTGGTGATTATGGCCGTCAAAAACGTCAACGCCAGATTATCATGTCTGTTGCCTTACAGAGTACAAACTTACAAAACTTATTAAATCAAAAATTCTTAGACACGATGTCTTCTCAATTGAAAACAGATTTATCATTTGATGATTTAGTGACTCTAGGAACTAGCTATCGTGTTGCCACGCACCATTCAAAATCTGATCACCTACAAGGAACTGGAACCATGATTAACGGTGAAGCTTTTGAAGTCGCTGATACACCAGAGAAGCAACGTATTACCGATAAACTTAGATCTGCCTTAGATTTAGTTAAAGCAGAAACGGGCAATACTTTATTAACAAATTCAACAATTAACACAACTCGAAAATAATGACCTATACACTACTCGCATCATCAAGAAGGCAACTTCTGATGATGCTTTTTTATTTATATTGATTAAATTTCATATAGAAAATAGGTCCGTAAAAAAAATTTATTTTATTCATACATTTCATTTGTAAACGGTACCATAAAGTGTAATAATAGATGGTACAAGATACTTTGTTATTTAAATGAAAGTGGGGATTTATATTATGTCAGAAAAAATTAAAGCATCAATTGCAATGTTAAAGGTATTACAGGATTGGAAAGTTGAAAATGTCTATGGGTTACCCGGTGGATCATTCAATACAACAATGCGTGCTCTTGAATCAGAAAAAGAAAACATTAATTACGTTCAAGTACGTCATGAAGAAGTTGGGGCACTTGCTGCTGCCGCTGAAGCAAAACTAACTGGTAAAGTTGGGGTTGTCTTTGGTTCAGCAGGTCCTGGGGCAACACATTTATTCAATGGTTTATATGACGCACAACAAGACCATGTTCCTGTTCTTGCTTTAATCGGTCAGGTTGCTTCATCTGCAATGAACATGGATTCATTCCAAGAAATGAACGAAAATCCAATGTTTGCTGACGTTTCTGTCTATAATAGAACAGTTATGACTCCAGAAAGCTTACCTCGTGTAATTGATCAAGCTATCAGAACAGCTTACCAATACAAAGGTGTAGCAGTTGTTACAATTCCAAATGACTTTGGTTGGATGGATATCGACGCTGACAGTTATTACGCTTCAGGTCACAATTACACAACACCTATTTTACCTGAACCAAATGATTCAAAAATTAAAGAGGCTTTAGCACTTATTAAAGAAGCTAAACAACCTGTTTTATTCGCTGGTATTGGTACAAAAGGTGCTACTGATGAAGTAATTGCTTTCTCTGAACATTTTAAAATGCCTGTAATTATTACAGCTATCAATAAAGGAACTGTTCCTGATAGTTATCGTGCTAACTTAGGGTCAACTTACCGAGTTGCAACAAAACCTGCTGATGAAGCAATTGCTGCCGCTGACTTAGTTGTCTTTGTAGGAGCTGATTTACCTTTCTCACAAACTAAAAAAGTCTTAAAACCCGATATGAAATTTATCCAAATCGATATTGATGCATCAAAAATTGGTAAACGTCATGCAGTTGATGTCGCTTTACTCAGTGATGCTAAGAAAACATTAGCTCGCTTTGTTGAATTAGCTGGTGCTCCTGTTGAAAGTCGTCCATTCTTCGATGCAACTATTGAAGATATGGCTAACTGGCGTACTTACCTCAAGAAATTTGAGGACAAGACAACAACACCACTTCAACCTGCTTCTGTCTTTAAAGAAATCAACAAACATGCCACAGGCGATGACATTTTCGCAGTTGATGTTGGTAATGTTACAATGAATAGCTTACGTTACTTAGATATGAATCCTAAACAAAAATTCACAACATCTGCCTTATTTGCAACAATGGGTTATGGTATGGGTGCAGCAATTGCTGCTAAATCAGCCTTCCCTGACCGTCAAGTCTTTAACCTTGTCGGTGATGGCGCATTTGCTATGATTGTTCAAGATTTATTAACACAAGTAAAATACAAACAACATGTCATTAATATTGTCTTCTCTAACCAACATTTTGGTTTCATTCAAGATGAACAAGAAGATGAAGGTCAACCATTCTATGGTATTGATTTCAATGACGCAGATTGGGCACAAGTCGGAAGCGCTATGGGTACGCTTGGTATCTCAGTTTCTACACATGACGAATTAGTTGCCGCATTTGAAACAGCTATAAAAGCAGAAGGTCCTGTTGTTATTGATGTTAAAATCACTGACGACCGTGCCATCCCTGTTGAAGATTTAGCTGTCGATCCAAAACATTTCTCAGCTGAAGAAATCGCTGCTTACCGTAAACGTTACGAAGCAGAAGACTTACTTGTCTTAGATGATTTAATCGAGAAATACTCAAAATAATGCCCTCACGAATAAAATAGCTATTCCTAAGAGATAGTTATTTTTAAATAACAAAAGACTGTAATGAAGATAACTATCCTCTTCATTACAGTCTTTTTTTTTGGGTTCTATTTTAATTTTACAGGTAGATCTTTTTTTGAAACTTCTTCCCATGAAATAACACCTTTTTTTTCATTATAGGCTAATTTTAAATAGGCGCCTTGACGTAACGGTCTTTCTTTATTCCCATTAAACGTTAATTTCTTAGCTTCATTTTTAGTATTATAAGCCATTTGATTATAGCTATAATCGGCATACGTTTTTCCATTTTGATCCTTTTTAACCACTTTTTTACCTGTTTCTGTTATCTGTGTGTAGTAATCCTGAGTTGAGTAATTAGTCCTATAGTATAAGTACCCGCCGCCAACTAATAGAATAGCGATAATTAATACAATTATTTTTTTCATTTATTCTACCTCCTTTTATTTAATTCATAATCTCAAATAACCATGCATTAAACCACTAATTTGACTTGTACTAATCGAAGATTATCAAAAAATTATATTATAATCCTTTTTTACTCATTTAATTCTATATAATGATACAATACTAACCATACAAACATTAGGAGGTTACGATTATGACAAAAACTCACCAACTAGTTAATAGAAATGAAGTACCTGAAGCACTAACATGGGATTTAACAGCCATTTATCCAAATGATCTTGCATTCCAGACGGATATCGATTTAGTTCGTGACCTCGTTCAAACCTTTGTTTCTACTTACCATAGCCATTTAGGAGAACTAGCTCCAATTAGTACCGCCTTCAATGACTTGGAAGATATTTACACTCGCTTATCACATATTGAACATTATGCATTTTTACAGCAAGCAGTTGATATTACTGATGCAACAGCCAATCAGTTAATGCGCGATTTTGAAGCACTTTCTGCCGAAATTACGACAAAACTGGTTTTCTTTGATATTGAATTACTAGAAAATCCAGTTAAATTATTGGACGACGTTGTTGCAACAAATCCAAAATTAAAAGCTTATATTCGTCAATTAAAGAAACAAAAAGAATTCCAGTTAAGTCCTGAGGTTGAACAAGTCCTTGCGACCTTCCAACCTAATTTTTCTGCACCAGAATCAGTTTACGGTCAAACTCGAGCAGCTGATATGGACTTTTCTGATTTTGAAGTAAATGGTGTGACATATCCAATGTCATTTGTTTTATATGAAAATACGTACCAATACAATCCAGACGCAGCTATTCGTCATGCAGCATTTAAAAGCTTCTCAACAACATTAAATCATTATAAGCATACAATTGCGGCTAACTATTATAATCAAGTATCTATGGAGAAAAGAATTGCTACTTTACGTGGCTATCATTCAGTTTTTGATTACTTATTAGCAGAACAAGAAGTTGACCGTTCATTATTCAATCGTCAAATTGATACAATCATGACTAAATTAGCACCTGTTATGCAAAAATACGCTGCACATGTCAAAGAAGTTCGCGGTTTAGATAAAATGACCTTTGCTGATTTACAAATCGATTTAGATCCTGATTTCGCACCAGAAGTTTCAATTGAAGAAGCTAAGAAATATGTCAACGATGCAGTTGCGCCACTTGGATCTGACTATCAAGCCATGGTTGCTCGTTCATTCCCAGAACGTTGGGTTGATTTTCCACAAAATATTGGTAAGGAAACGGGTGGCTTTGAAACAACTCCTTATGGCAAACATCCTTATATTTTAATGTCATGGACGAACGAATTAGCCGATGTCTATACTTTAATTCATGAGCTCGGTCATGCAGGGCAAGCCATTTTAACACAGGATAACCAATCAATTTTGGGTAGTGAACCTTCTACTTATTTGGTTGAAGCGCCTTCTACATTCAATGAACTATTACTAACAAGTTCAATTGAAAATCAATCAAGTGAACCTCGCTTAAAACGTTTTGCTTATTCAAAAATGTTAACGAATACTTATTTCCATAACTTTGTGACCCATTTACTTGAAGCAGCTTACCAACGTGAAGTTTATCAACTCATTGACGCTGGACAAGGATTTGATGGTGATCAATTAAGTGAAATTAAACGTCATGTCCTTGAAGCATTCTGGGGACCAGATGTTGAAATAAATGACGGTGCTGAACTAACTTGGATGCGCCAATCACACTATTACATGGGCCTCTATTCATACACATATTCAGCAGGTCTTGCCATTTCAACACAAGCACACTTGAACTTATTGAAAGATCCAGAAAATACGACAGAAGCTTGGCTTGCCTTCTTAAAATTAGGTGGCGAATTAGCCCCAATTGAAGCAGCTAAAGTTGCAGGCGTTGATATCACTACGGATGAACCTCTCAATCAAACAATTCAATTTTTAGATGATACCGTGAATAAAATCATTGCTTTAACGAAAGAAATTTAAAAATAAAGGAGAGACACTAAAAAGTTTAGTGTCTCTCCTTTATTTTTTATGCAGGTGGTGTGTTACTTAATACCCATTTTACCTGGGCTGTATATGAACCGCGATGGATTTCACTTGGATCTGCTTTAACCAAAACACCCGCATCTTTGTCCCATGGTACGGTTGTCGTTTTTGTCGTTGATGTTCCTGACAAAATTTCAAGACTTGCCGAACCTAAAACTTGAGCCTTATCTCCGGCTGTTGCTCGATACACAATCGCATCTTTAATTGTATTACTATCTGAAGTAAGATCACTTGCTGAAACTGACAACTGCCAAGTCCCAGGTAATGATGTTTCTAATGCTACAGAAAAATCAGTTTGACGAGGTAATATTGTCGTTTTTCCTGGAATTTTAGTTGTCCCAAAATTTAAACTACCGTTAGTTGTTAGTCCCATTTTACCTGAAACAACGACAGTAATAGTTTTCACGTCAGATTTATTACCGTCTGTATCGACAGCATAAACAGTTAAAACATGACTACCAATTGCTAAGTTATCTGGTAATTTGTAAGTTCCAGAATGGTCCTGACCAGCTTTTACGTTATCATATGTTTCCATTAAAACAGGTGCATTTGACCCTTCTTGATAGTACGTTTTAATGGTTGCACTATCATCAGACTCATGGTAACTCAAAGAATAAGGCGCATTCACTGTTGTACCACTATCATCTAAAGTAAACGTTGGTTTATTAGAGTTCACAATAATATCAGCCGTATATGACGTTGTTTGGTTCCCATATTGATCAGTTGCCATCACAGTATATGGGTTTTTACCAACCTTTAATTGACTACTTGGAACGCTAACACTAAATTTACCGTCTGTTCCGACGTTAGCTGATACTGAGTAACTACCATTGACTTTAATTGCTGCAGTTGTCGTTCCTGCTGGGAAAGTTCCCCCAAGACTTGAAACTACTGTTCCGGCAATAGTTGCTGCTTCATTTTGATTAACCTTGATGTCATTAATTCCTGATATCGTTAATGTTCGTGTGCCTCCAATTGTGAATTTGGCTGCATTTGATTGGATAACCGCATTAGATCCAGAAAATTCACTTACTGGACTATTAACAACTGTATCGGCTGCAACTTTGTCAGCAGTTCCTGTAAGTGTTACTTTTGCACTTGAATACTTAGCTGTTGATAAATCATTCTTAAGGACCTTAACAATTGCCCCATTTGACATCTTTGTTAAATCAATGGTTTCTGAGTCCGTTGCTGCCCCTGAATAAGTAATTGTTCCCGTTTTTAACGTCACATTATTGGGAACCTTCAAGCCAGCACTAATTGTTTTCCAATCTTGTTTACCACCTAAATATTTTAAATTTGTTACAAAATCTAATGAATCTCCAGAGTGTACTAGACCATCATTAGTAACATCTTTATTTTTTTGAGTTGTATCTGTTACTGTCTGAGTTGCAGTTGCATCAACTAAACCTGGAACTTTTTCAAACATTATCAAGTTAGTTTCATAACTACCACCCGTTGATCCAGTAAATCCCCAACGAACTGCGCCATTCGAATTGAATTTAGCCTTATCAATTGACACAGTCGCGCTCTTACCTGTTGTCATAACATTTGTTTTTGGATTTTTATCATCAATTGTGTAAGTCATAGAGCCTGTTGTACTCGTTCCAGCAGAATATTTCAACGTCAAATGATGCCATAACGCGTTAGATAGATTTGCTCCGTAATCAATTAACCCAAGGTGATTTTGATAGTAAAAATAGGCGGTGTGTATTGGAAAAAAACCCGAGTCTTTACTATCCCGTGTATAACTATTAGTATCTGCAGGATAACCACTAGCTATGTGATTACCTGTGACAGCAGTATAATCAAAGCTATTCCCGGAAGTTTGACCCCCATTATTAAAGGTATCGAACTCTAACGCCCAACTGTTTTGTATCCCTGTTTTAACTAGTTTCGAAACATCACTATAACCTGATGTTGTTCCAAAAATACCCTCAGGTAGTATATCATTAGCCCAAACACCTAATGTTTCACCACTACCAGTTGAAATAGCTGCATTTCCTTTAGCATCATTTTGTAATACTAATGCCATACCATCTCCGGCTGCAGCGCCTCCATTACCAAGATATACCCACATTGACGCTGTTGAATCTTTGTTCAAATCGAATGTATTACCATCAGTTGACCAAACAGCTGCCTTTTGATCTTTATTATCAGTAATTGTTACGACCGATTTTGTAGCAGCATTTGCATCCGTTGTTATGACATTTCCAGACGTTAAATTAACTGTTTTACTAACTTCAGATACACCAGCCCCAGTTCCGCGTTGAAATATACCATTCAAAGTGATCCCACTTGGCGCGGTCTGTATTGCATAATTATAATCTGTTTCTGCCGACACACTTGAAAAAGTAGCTAAGAAAGTCGCCGCTAAAACAAACACTAATAAATTTATTTTTTTATGATTAATCCCCATAACCCGCACCCCATTCTCTATCTTTATTACTTATAGTATACGCTTAAATAGAATTAATATTATCCATAAATTTCTTATAAACGCTCATTATTTGATGGTTTTAGGGTCCTTTTCAGGTAATAGTTATTTAATCCTGTATGCCAATTGGTATACCAGTATTCGTCAGCTATAATGTATCATTAAATAAAAAAGTAAGCTTACAATATTGTAAGCTCACTTCAATTTAATACCTAATAAAGCAACTAAAATTGTTGCCTGGTAAGCATTAATCGTTAATCCACGAACCAGCTTAGGATCCAGTATAACTGTTTCAAATTCACTCTCAGAGAAATCCACAGACTTCATGTTGGTCTCAATAAAATCGCAACCTTCAATATTACTTTCAGGGAATGTTAATTTCTTCTTGATTTCAACCGCTTGAAAACTGGTTTCTTTTAAATCACAACGTCTAAATTCAACTTCTTGGAAATTAGCGACACTAAAATTAGAATAGCTTAACTGACAATCTCTAAATGTCGTTTCTTTAAAAACAGTACGATTAGAAAAGTCACACCCCATCATCCGACAGCTTTTAATTTCAGTTCTAAAAAAATAACTTTCATTAAATTCTGCGTTCAAAAACTCACAATGATCAATTACAGTATCTAACCATTCGCTACGCACAAAGTCAGTTTGTTCAAAGGTACAATGATCAAAAGTGACTGAATCAACTCGTACTGTCTCAAAAGAAGCCTCAATCGTACAATTATGGTAAGTTAATCCATATCTAATATCATCAAATGAAATGGTTTGTCCTTCAACAACTTGATTATCCAAAATAATTCACTCCTAAATGTTTACTTAAAACGCTATTTATAAATTTTAACATATTTATTCACAAATACTTAAGACCTTTTTTAGTTAGAAGATAATAAAAAAGATAAATCAGATTATTCTGATTTATCTTTTCTTTAACCTTTATTTTCTTTTTTATCCTTTTTAATAAAGAATAATAGTAGTGCTCCTAATATTAGAACGAATCCTACTAAGACAACCATCACAGATTTTTCTTCATTTGTCTGTGGTAAAATACCACCTACAGATGATACTGAGCCTTTTATGTCTTTTTCAGGATTAACAGTCGTTTTTCTTTCAGGTACACTAGTTGGTTGTGTCACTTTGGTATTCTCTTTAAAACCGATAGTCACATTCGTAGAACCGGCTTCGGTTGTTGCCGCACTAACCATTTGATTAGTATTCAGCATGACAACTCCCAAAAGTAACATTGCTATAATCATAATCTTTTTCTTCATGAGACTAACCTCCCCCAAGGAATACTTTAAAGATTCTTGTTAAAAAGCATTATATAGTGATTGCCACCATATAATGCTTTTTAAACAACTTATTTAAGCAGGTACGTCAGAAAGTGTCCAGTTCATTTTTGTTGAGTAAGCTTCTGCTTTAGCAACACCAGCAGGGACAGTTAATGAAATGTCTCCAGCTGCAAGTGTATCAACAGTAACACCACTACCAGTATCTTTAACAGCATTTAAAGCAACGCCAGCTGTTGTTAAATCTGTAACAGCATTTGAAACAGCTGTAGTTGTTCCAGTTGTTGCTTCAGCAACAACTACTTTACCTTTGCCTGTTGAAAGAACAGCACCAGTTAATTCATCACTACCACTCTTAAATTGGTCAGCTTGAACAGAAAGTGCCCAACCAGCATTTGTTCCACGAACATCCCCAACTTCAATAGCAAGATCTTTTGCTGATTTAACAGTCAATGCTTTTGTAGGAATTTCAATATCTGAACCAAAGTCTACTGTTTTTGTAGCGTAGACAATAGCAAGGTTACCACTATTACCAGTTCCACCACCATCACCAGGATCTGTTGGGTCTGTTGGGTTTGTTGGGTTAACTGGAGGGATTACTTGTCCTTCATCGCCAGCCTTAAACGAAACACTAGCATCAGTTGATGCACCTTGAGCAAGTGTTGCTGCATTTACATGACTTGAAACTGCTAAACCTGCACCTAAAATTGTTGCTGCTAATAATGCACTTGTTAAACCTTTTTTCATAATCTAATCCCCCATAATTCTATCTTTTTTATTGTAAATAATTAAACAGCTGGTGTATCTGATAAAGTCCATGTTAACGTTGAAGCATACGCGATATCTGCTTTAGCAACGCCAGCTGGAATTGTTAATTTAACATTTTCTTTTTTAATGTTATCAACGTTAATACCTGCACCAGCGTCTGCTGTAGCACCAAGAACAACCCCAGAAGTTGTTGTATCAGCAATTGCTGATGACACTGCATGGTTAGCTGTAGAACCATTACCAACTGAAACAGCACCTGCGCCTAAACTAATTGCAGCGCCGCCAAGTTTTTCTGATTCATCAGCGTTAGCTAATTGCTTAGAACTTACTGATAAAGTCCAACCAGCATTTGTTCCACGAACATCACCAACTTCAACTGCAACATCTGTATCAGACGTTAAGTTAACCGTATTTGCCGTAATTTCATTTTCAGTACCAAAACTAATTGCTTTAGTAGCATAGATAATAGCAAGATTACCACTGTTACCAGTATTACCGTTATCCCCAGGTTCTGTTGGTTTTGTTGGATCTGTTGGGTCAACTGGAGGGATAACTTGTCCTTCATCGCCAGCTTTAAATTGAACACCAGTTGTTGTTGTTGCAGGTGTCATATCAGCAGCGTTTACGCTACCTGATACTGCTAAGCCTGCACCTAAGATTGTTGCTGATAATAATGCACTTGTTAATACGTTTTTCATAATTTATTTCCCCCGAATTTGTTATTTAATTTAAACAGCTGGTACGTCTGAAAGACTCCAGTTTAACGTTGTTGCATAAGTATCAGCTTTAGCTGAACCTGCAGGAATTGTCAAAGTCATGTTGTCTGCACGAATCTTATCTGCATTTAAACCAGCACCTTCGCCTGTTTTAGCTGATAAGACAGTTCCACCATCAGTAACCGCTGCAACTGCAGCAGCTGATGCAGGTGTTGGTGTAGCACCGGTACCAATTAAGGTATTATCACCTTTACCTAAAGCTAAGACAGCTCCAGCTAATTCGCCAGACTTTGTACTTTTGAATTGATCTGCTTTAACTGATAATGTCCAACCAGCATCTGTTCCTCGAGTATCGGCAACTTGAAGAGAAATAAAGTTACTACCTTTAAGGTCTTGTTTACTTGCTGAAACAGGTACAGTAGTGCTAACAGAACCAGTTCCATCATCTTTTGGAATCCCAAATGTTACAGCCTTTGTTGCATATACAATTGCTAAAGGACCAGCATGTCCTGTTTCACCGCCACCACCATCACCAGGATCTGTTGGGTCAACTGGGTCTGTTGGGTCAACTGGGTCTGTTGGATCTGTACCTGGTGTAAATGTTACTGAACCGTCAGTTGTTGCACTATCTGGTAAGACAGTATCTGCAGCATTTACGTTACTTGATACTGCTAAACCTGCACCTAAAATTGTTGTTGCTAATAATGAACTTGTTAAACTTTTTTTCATAATATATTTCCCCCAAATTTTTTTAATATTTCACCCGACTCTAACCTAATTAAGCAGGAGCGTCAGTCAATGTCCAAGTTAATGTTGTTGAGTATGCAGCAGCATGTGCTGTACCACCAACAACCCCTAAGTTAATACCCTTTTGTGCATAACTTGTTGTAGTTTCCCCTGCACCTTTGTCAACAGGTGCACTAATTGTTGCACCACCATCTAAGACGTTGCCTGTAGCTGTTGCTGTTACCTCAGGTACGTCACCAATATTATTCGATGCAGTACCATCAGGGAGTGACAATGTAGCACCTTCTAGTTCTACAGATTTAGCTGTAGGATCAGCAACAGTATCTACAACACTCATAAATGGTGTACCACTAACCTTAACGCTCCAACCAACAAATGTTCCACGAAGATCACTAACACTTACATTAATACCACTATTTGAATTTAATGTAGTATTCGCTGCAGAAATTGCTTCTTTACCAAAATCAACTTTACTTGTGACATTTGTAATTGACAATGATGCACTATTAGGATCTGTTGGATCTATTCCGCCAGCTGTAAACGTGGCACTTGCCGTTGTATCTTTTGATGTAGCAGTATCTGCTGCAGATACCTTACTTATTGTTCCGAAACCTAATACCACACCACTAATCATTACTGTTGTTAATAAAGTTTTTTTCATCATTGTTTCCCCCATTTTTCGTATACACTCACTATAGTCGATATTTGACCTAAAAACGGTCAATATTTCATGGTTAAGTGTTTTCTTTTGACAGTCATAATTACTTAATTCTTATTTAGTTATTCTTTTCTATAAAATTATAATACCAAAATTATTTCATTTAAAACGACCAACATTTACGTGTTAGGTGTCATTTTTTGACGTTATTTTACTGGGACACTTGATAATGTCCAATTCAAGTCTGCTTTATAGGCAGTTGCTCTAAGCTTTGATGGATCTGCCTTTAACAAAATACCGGTTCCATCATCGTTAAACTCCTTTCCTGTATCATTTACACCATTACCTGATAAAACGGTTATGCCAGCATCATTAATGATTTGCTCTGTAGCATTGGCATCACTTTTAAAGACCAAAGCATCTGGATCATCAGTTAATCCTGTTGATTTTACAGTCAACACCCAGTTACCGGCATCCACAGCTGAAAGGTCCACATTAAGACCAATTAATGGTGTTAAATTGGTTTTTTCATTTGGTATTTTAATTTTATCTCCATAATTTAAATTATTAATGCTATTAATTTTTAACGTTTTAGTTGGTTTTTTAACATTAAGGATGAATTTTTTAACAGTCGCATTACCTTGATCATCCGTTGTTGTGACGGTTATTGTATGTTGTTTAACCGTCAAGTCGGTCATCTTAATCGTATTAGTATGATCTTTACCTAGCGTTTTACTATTATCGTACTCCTCCTTATATTGACTGGTGTGTGCTACATCACCATAAGAATCTGTAATTTGAGTTGTTAAGGTCGTTGCATGATCACTATTCACCGTGTAGCTCACTGGGTACTCAGTACTTGCGACATCAACTACTGGGATATCCGTATTAGTCGTACTGTCTAATTTATCGCCTGCAATTGCATCTACTTTAATCTTAGGATTTGGTATGGTTACAATGATAGTTCCCTTAGTTGGAAAACTAGTTCCCCCACCTATTACTCTTGTAGCTGTAAGCTCAACTTTATTTTCCCCAATTGCTAGATCAGAATTTTTAATTGTAACTGGTGCTTGCATGAGTGTTTCTATTGGATCATACGATGTTGGATGAAAAGGTGCGTAAATTGTTGCCGTACTATCTGGTTTGGTTACTTGCACATTGAATACGTAGTTATCTAAAGATACGGCAGGATAGTACCCAGGTGATCCTTCTGGTGTTCCTGAGCCATCAACGCTATTTCCATTACCCGCATCATCCTGACTATAAAATAGGTCAGCTAACGCTGCATCTGCAGGCATTATTGTTGATTCTTTGCTAAGTACATCGTCAATGCTAATCGTTTTTTTACTTCCACCCAGAAACATCCCTACAATCTCTGCATTTTTATAATCATCAAATAACGTACGTGTTGTGCTACTTTGTTTTTTAGCCTGTTCTACTTGTTTCTTTTCGTCTTTTTGACTATCTAGTTTTTCACTAGATAGTGTAGACGACGCTGATTCTGAACTTGTTGCATTTGTCGTATCAACTTCTGAATCTATTTTTTCATCAGATACACTACTACTTGAGCTACTAGAATCTGCCTTATTTGATTCTGTTGATTCACTTAATACATTTTCTAAAGTTTGCTCTTTTATAGTCGCAATACTTGAACTAGTTGCTTCTTCTTGTTCACTTGCTGATATAGTTTCATTCAACGCTGTTCCCCCGAACAACATCATCGCACACAAACTACCTATCACAATTCTATTTTTTGGTTTCATAATAATCCCCCAGGATTCTCTTTTTAGTTTATGTCGTTAACCAATTACCGTTATAATATCATCTATATTCGGTAGACAACATTCAACATTTGCGACCTAGATGTGTTTTTTTGACATTTTAATCATAATTATATTTACTTCTTATAGTATGTATCACAAAATTTGATTGTACTTTATTTCATTTTTCTTTATACTTAACCATAGCTATCACTGCACCAGTATCATAAAATATTTTATCCATATGGAGGCTATTATTTTGCTAGAATCAGAAAAAACATTACGTTGGTATAACGTTGCTTTAATTGCATTCGTTTCCGTTTGGGGACTTGCAAATGTCTTTAACAACTTTGCTAACCAAGGACTCACTGTTATTACATCTTGGATTTTAATCATGATTTTTTACTTTGTTCCTTATACTTTAATTGTTGGTCAATTAGGCTCAACATTTAAAGATGCCAGCGGTGGTGTGTCTTCATGGGTGAAAGAAACTTCAACCAAGAGACTTGCCTACTATGCAGCTTGGACTTATTGGGTCGTACATATTCCTTACCTAGCACAAAAACCACAAGGTATTTTAATTGCCTTTAGTTGGTTATTCAAAGGTAACGGAAATTTCGTTAATGAAACTTCTGCTATGACCGTTTCACTTATGGGCTTAGTCATTTTCATTTTCTTCTTATGGATTGCCTCAAAGGGACTTGCTACTTTAAGTCGAATTGGTAGTGTTGCCGGAACAGCAATGTTCGTTATGTCATTATTATTCATCTTGTTGGCAGTTTCAGCGCCATTCATGACGCATGCTAAAATTCAAACACCTGATATGGGTGCCATTAAATCATATCTACCTAACTTTAACTTCGCCTACTTCACAACGATTTCAATGTTAGTTTTCGCTGTTGGTGGTGCTGAAAAGATTTCTCCCTATGTTAATAAAACAAAAAACTCAGCTAAAGAATTTCCAAAAGGAATGTTAGCATTGGCCGCAATGGTTGCCATCTGTGCTATTTTAGGTTCGTTCGCTATGGGATTCTTATTTAACGGAACTAACATCCCTGATGATTTAATCACAAATGGTCCTTACGAAGGTTTCTTACGTCTTGGTAGTTTCTATCACGTAGGTAATTTATTCATGATTCTATACGCAATTGCCAATGCGATGGCTCAAATTTCAGCGCTTGCTTTCTCAATTGATGCACCATTAAAAATTCTTTTAGGTGATGCTGATCCAAACTTCATTCCTAAAAGCTTGTCAAAACTTAATAAAAAAGGAACTCCCGTTAATGGTTATGCCATGACTGGTGTTTTAGTTAGTATTTTAATTATCATTCCTGCAATCGGGATTGGTAACATGAACGCATTATACAAATGGTTATTGAACCTAAATGCGGTTGTCATGCCTATGCGTTATCTCTGGGTATTCTTCGCTTACATGCTATTAAACAAACAATTGAAGAATTTCAAAGCCGGTTACAAGTTTGTTAAGAATCCTGTCGTTGGTTACATTGTTGGTGCTTGGTGTTTCTTATTCACTGCATTCGCTTGTATCCTAGGAGTTGTTCCTAAATTAAACTACTCAGATAGCCCTTCTAACTACTTGTTCCAATTAACACTTAATATTGTCACACCACTTGTCTTAGTTGCATTAGGTTTAATCCTCCCTGCAATTGCACGTCGCGGTAACAAAAAAGCCCTATAAAATTAATCTTAACTAAAATCTTATATTCACAAATAAACCTTATGCCTAAAAGCATAAGGTTTATTTAATTTTATGGTTTTTAATTTTCATATTAGGTATACTAGAGCAGTTAAATAAAATTTTGGAAGGAATCTATTTGTATGAATATTATTGTTATGTTAAAAGTTATTATTTTGGGAGTTGTCGAAGGAATTACAGAATGGCTTCCTATTAGTTCAACGGGACATATGATTTTAGTTGACGAATTTTTACAACTAAAAGAAAATGCTGCTTTCATGGAAATGTTCTTCGTTGTTATCCAACTGGGCGCTATCCTAGCAGTTTGTGTGTTGTATTTCCATAAATTAAATCCTTTTTCTCCAAAAAAATCGCAATTAGAAAAAAGAGATACGTGGTCTCTATGGAGTAAAGTCATTGTAGCTGTACTTCCAGCTGCTGTGATTGGGTTAGTTGCTGATGACTGGTTAAATGCGAAATTATATAATTTCCCAGTTGTTGCCTTAATGTTAATTATTTATGGTGTTTTATTCATTATTATTGAAAACAAAAAAGCCGATGCTGTTCCTTCTATTACATCATTCAATCAAGTTACTTACAAAACAGCGTTACTAATCGGTGTTTTCCAAGTTCTTGCTTTAATTCCCGGAACATCACGTTCTGGTGCAACTATTTTAGGTGCCATTTTATTAGGGACTTCTCGATTCATTGCTGCTGAATTTTCATTTTTCTTATCAATTCCAGTTATGTTCGGTGCCAGTCTACTCAAATTAGTTAAATACTTCCATAATGGTTATAGCTTTACCGGTGATCAAACAGCCGTCTTATTACTTGGTTGTGTAGTCGCATTCTTAGTTTCAATTGTTGCAATCAAATTCTTGATGGGTTACATCAAGTCGAAAGATTTCAAACCATTTGGTTGGTACCGTATTATTTTAGGTGCCTTGCTACTCGTTTACTATTTCTTCATTAAATAATTAGACAAAAAAACGCCGATAATATCGGCGTTTTTTTATTTAGTTTTCTTGGCTGGTGCTTTTTTCTTAGTAGTTACTTTCTTTACAGCCGGTTTCTTTTTAGCGGGTACCTTTTTGGCCACGGGCTTTTTCTTGGCTGCCGCCTTTACAGTTGTCGTTTTTTTCTTTGTTGTCGCTTTTTTTGTAGCCGTCGTCTTTTTAACTGCTGGTTTCTTTTTAACAGCTGGTTTTTTCTTAGCTGGAGCTTTCTTTTTCTTTTCAACGACAACTGGTTCTTTTTCTTCAATAATAGGTGGATTTTCAAGGAAAGCTATCTTTTCAGCAATCATAGTTGTGCTTGTCATATTATGATCACTGGGGTTTTCTAAATAATTAGTCACAGATGTAATTTCATCGATTCTTAATTTAGATGCGTTCAGAATTGGTGACTCAACAATCAGATAGACATTAACTTCTGCTTCATCTGTTACTTCATTAAAGAAGCTGGGTAACTTTTTATAATATTTGTATGGTAAATTAAGGATATTTGCTTCAAGTGTAAAAATTGCGGTACCTTCAGGATATTCAATCATCAATTGAACTTCTACAAGCTTACCATCCCGTACATTGTTTTCTAAATCAGCATAACACTTAGCGAATAATTCTGGTACACCAATCGCTTGGACATCTTCTGGTGTGGCAGTATAAAAAATCTTTGTGTACGCCTCTAACTCAATAGCGGACATGAATTGTTCAACGGTCATTTTCATTAGTTATCTATCCTCCGTATTCTCTCTACATAGTCCATAATATCCTAGATGGCAATAATTGCAAAACATAAATAAAAAAAGGATAACTTTTGTTATCCTTTTTCACTAATACTACTTATTTAGTTGGTACATTACTCAAATTCCATTGCACTGAAGCATCATATTCTTCACTTCTAACCTCGCTAGGTTTAACACGCAATAGAATTCCCGTATCTTTTGCCCACGTTTTAGTTATCTGGTTAGGAGATGAGTTCCCACCCGCAATATCTATCGAATGGTCTTTTAAAGGTGTCCCAATATCTGTCGCTTTTTCTTTGTAAATTAATGCATCTTTTAGCACAGTGCCGCTGGCTCCAACAACATCAGTTCCAGTCAGCTTTAAATTCCATGTACCTGGTACCGATGCAACTACCTGTATACTTAATTCTTCTACAGGGCTATAGGTTGTTTCTTCGTTGGGTATTGGAATATCACTTTGTCCAAAATTTAATGCACCCGTTACCGATGCTATTTCTAAAACACCTGGATCATTAACAGTGATAATTTCTTGACCCGTTACTGAATTACCATATTGATCTTCAACACTTACCGTATAAGTATTTTTTCCAACGTTTAACTTATCTGCAGGCAGCACTTCAGCGTAGTCAATGCTACCCAACTTATTGAATAGCATTGATTTATCACTAAAGGCTTTACCATTCAGCATCGTTGTTATCGTAACGTTATCATTTTCCATTAGTGTATCTGTTTTAACGTTACTCGTAACTTTAATCGACTGACCACTATCAATTGTTTTATCAAGCAATCCTGAAAGTGTCATCTTCTGCTTTAATGCCTTAATGGTAAACGTAGCTAGCTGAGATCTTACTATCGTATTTTGACCATTAAATGTACTAATTGGACTTGTTACTTTGGTATCTGTAGCAACAATTTTAGCTGTCCCATTCATACTGATCGTTGCTGTATCATTACTTTTTGATAAGTTTTTATTTAGACTTGATGTAATGACACCATCTTTAGTTGTTGTATCAAATGTTTGCGTTGTTCCATCGGCGTATTTAATGATACCTTCTTTGTCTAACGTCACAGCATTAGGCGTTTTTAACGAAGCAACGATTTTTTTCCAATCTTGCTTTCCATCATTGTATTTCAAAGTTGTTTGAAGATTAAGTTTATCCCCGCTGTTAGCAATTCCTGATGCGGTAATGTCCTTATTGTTCTGGGTAGTATCTGTCACTTTTTGCGTCGCCGTAACAGAAACTAAATCAGATATTTCTTCAAACATCACTAAATTTGTTTCCCAGTTACCGCCTGTTGCGCCCGTAAATCCCCAAGTCACTTGACCATCAGTGCTCGCAAATTTACTTTTATCAATTGGAACTGTCTTTGCAAGACCACCACCTAATACATCACCCGTACCGGGGACTTTATCTCCAATAGTATAGGTCATTGAGCCGGCAGTTGTAGACGTTGATTTATAATCAATTGACACATGCCACCATCTTCCATTAGATAAGTCAGCGACAGCAAGTAGTCCATCATGAGTTAATTTATTATACTTACTTAAAAAACCATTTTGTTCATAAGTAGCCCTTTGATTAGGATAATTGCTTGCCAGATGATTGTCTTGGATAGTGTTTAAATTATCAAATCCGTTACCCTTGCTTGCCTCACTATTTTTATGTGTATCAAATTCTAACGCCCATGAATTTTTAATAGCTGTTCCTGCAACGGTAGATTCTGATCCACCTTTATCAACACCCCAAACACCTAATGATTCGCCTCCACCAGAAATAGCACTGAGACCACGGCTATCATTTTGTAAAACAAAAGCCATCCCATCACCAGAATTAGCACCCTGATTACCGAAATACATCCACATTGACATTTTATTATTTTTATTAAGATTAAATTTATTGTTTGCTGTAGACCAGGCAGATCCCACTTGGTTAGTTGCATCCGTAATTTTTATAATTGATTTATCTGCGTTATCTGCTGTTTCAGAAACAACATTACCACTAGCATCGAATGTTACAATTTTTGCATTATTTTGTGTTCCTGTTGTTCCAGGTGTCAAAAGTCCATTTGATACTAATGCGTCTGGTGCCGATGCCACTGCGTTAGAATAATCATCAGCATTAACACCTGTAGAGCTAAGCCCTAATGTCACTAACACACCTGTAAAAAGTACAGCTTTCAGCCGTAATATTGTCATAATCCTATCTCCCCCCGGACATTTGAATTTAACCGACAATTAAGTTTATTATTAATTATTTGGTACATTCGTTAGCGTCCAATCTAATTCAGAACTATAGGTTTCAGCTACTTTAATTTCACTTGGTTCAACATCCAATACAATTCCAGAATCTGCTGACCAACTTTTTTCAACCGTAGTTGCTTGACCTACTCCTGTAGACACTATTGTACCATACGTTGGAGAAAGCGGTAACGTGTTTTCCTGATTTGAATTACGAAACCCAATAGTTGAATGCTTTAAAGTACTTTTATCACTTGCTGCAGTTAGTGGTCCTGCAGTCACAGACAATGTCCAGTTTTTAGCTGCTGACGTTTCTAACTTAAGCATATAGCTTGAAGCACGGTTTAAAATACTTCTTTTCGCTGGTATTTTATTATTAAAATTAATTGAATCATCTGATGAAATACTCAACAATCCTACGACAACAGAGATTGTTTGGTTATTAGAAATGTTTCCTTCAGAATCAACCGAATAAATAGTTAACTCGTGCGTTCCAATGGCAAACTTAGTTGTATCTAGTGCTACACTATGATCTTGTGTCGAACCTGGTTTAGTATTTGTATATTTTTCTAATTCAACAGGTGTTCCAGTACTTCCTTCTTTATAGTACGTTGTTAACGCTGCACTATTATCAGCTACTTGGAAAATCAATGTATATGGCGCTACAACGGTTCCTTTATTATCATTTAAAGTTAAAACGGGTTTAATATTAATTTTTTGTGTATATTTTTGCGTCGTATTACCATCTGGATCTGTTACTTGAACATTATAAGAATATTCGCCAGTGGTTAGTTTGTCCTTTGGAATCGTTACGTTAAATGTACCATCCGTTGCGACATCACCCTTAATAGGTGTTGTATCCTCATTAAGTGTCACACTGGCCGTTGTTCCTTTAGCAAAAGTTCCACCTAAACTAGATTTTACCGTTCCACTAATCGTCGCATCCGTTCCATAATTAATATCAATATCTTTAAGGCCATCAATCGTTAAGGCTGTTTTTGGTGATGCTTTAATCGTATAGCTAATAGGATTAGAATCAATCATTGCATTGCTTCCGATGAATTGACCTGCTGAAACAGTCACTGGTGTATCCACTTCAACTGGCATTACTTCACCGATAAATGAAATATGTGAACTTTGTCCAGGTGTAGATAATTCAGGTATTTGCGCGCCGGATAACCCAGCAGGGTCACTTCCATAGATATTACTAGGAAATTTTCCTGTACCAAAATCGTTAGGTATTTCATACCCAGTCCATTTTATATTATTAGCCGGGTATTTTAAATATCCACCTATGCCTGTCCACGATTGTTTTCCACTATCGTAAGTTACGGTAGTGTTGAATTTTACTTTATCTCCAGCTTTTACTTCTCCATTAGCCGAGACATCCTTGTTATTTTGTGTAATATCCGTCATAGTTTGTACCGCAGTCGCATTAACAAGACCTGGTACAGTTTCAAACATAACTAAGTTATTTTCAAAAGAGTCACCCGTTGACCCTGTAAATCCCCAACGGATTTTACCCGTTGTAGAATTAAATTTCGATTTATCAATTGGAACACTTGCCGTCTGCCCTGTCTGACTTGTATCTTCAGTAGGATCCAAGTCTTCTGTTCCTGAAATTGGTTTTTTATCATCAATCGTATATGTCATTGACCCAGCACTCGCACTCACTGATTTATAATCAATTGTCACATGATGCCATGCCCGATTTGATAAGAACCCATTATAATTAATAAGGCCTAAATGATTTAGTTTAACTGAAGAAGAGATTGTATGATTATCCGTGTATGTTGCCTCAACAGCTGGATACCCACTACCAATATGGTTAGGTGCTAAACTAGGATCTAAATCAAATCCGTTTCCTGAACTATTACCATTATTCAAATGAGTATCAAATTCTAGCGCCCAACTATTTTGAATAGCGCCTCTAGCAGTATTATTGGGGGATCCCGTACCCACTGAATCGTCTCCCCAAACACCTAACGTTTCACCTGCTTTAGTTGCAATAGCAGCATTTCCTTTTGCATCATTTTGAAAAACAAGTGCCATCCCATCCCCAGCAGTATTCGTTTTGCTACCAAAATAAATCCACATAGAAGCTTTACTACTTGTATTAATATCAAATGAATTTTCGTCTGTTGACCAAATTGCTGCTTTTTGATTCTTAGCATCCGTAATTTTAACCATCGTTTTAGCAGCCAGATTAGTCGAATTAGGATCTTTATTGGTATCGGTTAATTCGACCATACCACTAGTTGCTACTACTCCAGCACCAGTACCCGTCTGGAATAAATTTGTCATTAAAATTGCTCGAGGTGCTGATGCTTTTGCAGAATCATAATCCGCATCTGCCTTGATACTTGTTACATTAACTAAAAAGAATAACCCAAAAGTTAGTAGTGTTAATTTTAATTTATTATTAATTTTCATGTTGGCCCCCACCTATTTTCCCCAAAGTTCATCTATAATAACTAATATGATAGCATGATACAGACAAAAAAAAACATCAAAAATAGAGGGTACCCCCACACTTTTTGATGTTATTTAAAAAATAAATGATTTTATTATTAATCTAAATTATCATTCATAAACTTAACGACTTTTTTAGTATATAATTCTGGATCCTTACTGAACGCTTTTCCGTGACCTGCGCCCTTCACAATCCACAATTCCTTCGTACCTGCTGAGGCTTTGTAGTTGTCATAAACCATTGCGCTAGGAACGAAATCATCCTTGTCGCCATGAATGAATAATGTTGGTAATTTATTTTTCTTTAATTGTTTAACAGAGTCAGCTTCTGCAAAAGAGTAGCCCGCACGTAACTGAGTTACCCAACTAGAAGTTGTTATTAATGGTTCTTTTGGTAAATTGAATTGGAGTTTCAATTGATAAGCTAACAAATCTTCAACATTTGTATAACCACAATCTTCAACAATTGCTTTAACTTGAGTTGGTAACTTTTCACCACTCATCATCATGACAGTAGCACCACCCATGCTAACTCCAAACAAGCCAATCTTTTGATCTGTTCCCTTTTCGGCAATTAATTTTTTGGTCCATTTAATGTAATCTAAGCGATCTTTCCATCCGAAACCAATATAATCGCCCTGACTTTTACCTTGGCCTCGATCATCTGGCGCTAAAACGTTATAGCCATTATCATGAAATAATTTTATATATGAAGCCATACTTTCTTTATTTTCCATGTAACCATGTGCCACAACAACTGTTTTTAAAGATTTAGTTGCCGCCGGTACATAGTCAGCAACTAATTTTAAATTTTCACCTGCTGATGTTTCTGTCCAGTTTTCTTTTTTAGTACTGGCCAACCATTTTTTTGCTTCAATTGTTCGCTTTGGTGTTCCTTTTGATGTTCCCGTTAATGTTTTTTCTGTATTTTGAATGGCATAGTGATAGAGATAGAAACTACCCCCTGTAATTGCAACCGCTAATAACACTAAAATACTGACAATCCAAATTATAATTTTCTTTTTCATTCAAAGAAACTCCTTTATCGTTTATGCCATTAACGTATTATAGCATTGTTTATTTTATAATTCACGTTTTAATTTAAAAAAATAACCACATTAGTTGGATAAACTAGTGTGGTTACTAAATAAATAACGGTTTATTTAATTTCTTTAACTTCTTTTAATACGTTTTGCATTACTTTTGCTTTTGTTTGTGCCTTGAAAATTGTTGTTGCTTGTTCTGCAATCTTAGCTTGATCAGCTTTCGAGATTGATGCATCTTTCATCATAGCATTTGTGACAGCTGCTTTAACAAAAGTAGCACCATCCGCAGCAAGTTTAGCTTTTCCTGCCTTTGTATTCATTTTAGCTGCTTCTACTTTAGCAATTTTAGGCATGGCCTTAGCTTGCTTAACCGTTAATGTTGTCCAACTCTTTTTAACGTAGAATGTATGCGTACGTTTTACTAAAGTTTTATCGTTATTAGCGATACCAAACATTAATCGATACCCATTACCTTTATAAGTCCAACGGGTTTCTTTAGTAACTAATTTGTTACTCTTAGCATTTTCAACAATCTTGCTAGTTGTATCGTCTGTCTTAGTTGCCTTTGTTTTCTTTTGTGATGCCGTATTTTTATAAATAACGACTTTTTCAGATCCATCTGTACCGATAGGCTGATATAGTAACATGTCCATCTCTTTAGAACTAGAAGCTAATTGTTCTGTCTTAGTTGTCGTTACTTTTTCCATTCCATAATGTGCACTGTAGTTAGCAACAATTAAGCCACCTGTAAGAATAATACAAAGTGCAAAAATGCCACCTAAAATGTAGCTCAGTACATTATTACGGATGAGGTTCCACGTAAGGAAGAATAAAATAATTGAAAGAATTAATAATAAAATAATCATTATTTATTACCTCCATTTTTTAAAACTTGTTGTTTTGATTTTAAGAAGAATGAAAATCCGAGCCCAACCACACAGAAAACGACTGCGATGATAAAGGCAGCATGATAACCACTTAATGTCGCATCAATAGCTTTTGTTTTGTAATCTAATGGTGCCGATTTAAGCATTGATTTAGCTGGTAATGCAGCTGTTGTTACATTTGTTAGAACGGAAATCATAACCGCTGTTACGATTGAACTTGCGATTTGACGAGCTGTATTATTAACAGCCGTTCCATGACCCATCAAGTTAGCTGGTAATGCATTCATCCCTGATGTTGTTGTTGGCATCATAACCATTGAAATCCCAAACATACGAACTGCATACATAATTGTGATGTATAAAGTTGGCGTATCTTTTGTTAAGAAAACGAATGGAATTGTACCAAGTGTTAATAAGAACATACCACCAGTTGCCAATTTCTTAGCACCATAAATATCGAATAATCGTCCCGTTATCGGACTCATAATCCCCATCATTAAAGCACCAGCCAATAAGGTTAATCCTGACTCAAATGCGCTATCTCCACGTACAATTTGGAGATACATTGGTAGAATCATTTCAACACCGATCATAGCCATGTTAACAATTGAACTTAAAACGGCTGCAATTGTGTATTCTTGGGAAGCAAAAACACGTAATTCCAAGAAAGGATTTTCCATTGTTAATTGACGCCATATGAATAAACCAATAAAAATAACACCCACAACAAGGAAACTAAGTACTGAGGTACTTCCCCAGCCGTTATCTCCAACTGTTGAGAATCCATAAAGTAAGCCACCAAATCCAATTGTTGATAAAATCAATGATAAGACATCAATTTTAGATTTGTGTGTTTTGATGACCGGTTTCATAAACCAGAAAGAAGCCACAAAAACAATTCCTACTAATGGAATAATCATACCAAAAAGATCACGCCATGAAGCATTATCAATAACCCAACCTGAAAGTGTAGGTCCAATTGCAGGAGCTAGTCCGATAACTAAACCGGCAAGTCCCATTGAAGCACCACGTTTTTCGGGTGGGAAAATTGAAAGCATAATCGTTTGTAATAAAGGCATTGTTACCCCAACACCGACTGCTTGAACTAAGCGAGCTGTTAACAATACCCCAAAATTAGGTGCGATAAATGCTAAAACTGTTCCTAATTCAAAGATACCAATAGCACCTATGTATAACCATTTGGTATTTACACGACTACTTAACCATGCACTAACTGGAATTAAAATCCCGTTGACTAACATAAATCCTGTTGTTAACCATTGAACAGTTGACGTTGTTACGTCAAATTCATCCATTAATGTTGGAAATGCAGTTGCTAAAATTGTTTGATTCAAAACCGTACAAAATGTCCCTACTAATAAAATTGCAATTAGCATGGGGCGATTATATGGTTTACCCTTTGCATCTAATCCATCCATACTTAAAACCTTCTTTTTCTTTAATTTATCTTCGAAGACTAATATAAGACTATCTCGCTTTAATGTCAAGTAAGTTGACAAACGTTTTAATATATATATAATCAGTATAGTAAACATCACAATGAGATTGTTAGATAAATTTTTATTTAGGAGGTATATTCGTTTGGCAGATATGGACGATATTGCAAACATTAAAGATTATGCAAAAAGAATGGCCGTTATTATGAAGAATGATACATTTTCAATCGGAATCGGTGAAATTGCCGAAACAACTGGGCTCACTCAGAGTCAAATTCGTTATTGGGAACAAAAAGGCTTTATTGATTCTATTAATACTAATAAAAATCAGAATAGAAAATATTCTTACCATACCTTATCAATTATTCGATTAATTAAATCTTACTTAGACTCTGGATTTACACTTAAAACAGCTGCCGCTAAAGCAAATGCCCATAAAGAAATGGGTAAAATGGTTCGTCAGATATTTACGGATCGTTTCGTTGGCGTGGAAGAAATCGATGGTTTACCCTGTATTAATCTCGGTTTCTTTGATAAAGAAGAAACTCAAACGTTATACATTGTCATTCATGATGACTCAACTGAAATAAAAGTTGTTCCGGTAAAATAAAGAAGCTTTCAATACTTGTTTGTAGACAAGTATTGAAAGCTTCTTTATTATCATATCTATTTTAGACCCATAATCCCCCATGCAATCATGCCAATGAGTGCAAAAATAATCCAGTAATAGCGAGCTAGGAATTCCCACCCATTATTAATCGGTTTATATTGCCACTCACGCCATCTATGATTTTCGTGCCAATCTTTATCTGATTCATCTTCTTCTATAAATCGTTTAATTCTAGTTTTAAACTCTGACGTTTTTTTCACTGGCATCGCCACCAAAAAGTAATATTTCTACAGGGACGTCTAAAATTTTGGCTACCGATTCAATTTTTCCCAAATCAGGTTCAGCTTCTCCTGTTTCCCATTTTGATACAGCTTGTCTTGATACAAACAATTGATTTGCCAATTCTTCTTGTGACATTTTTTTCTCTTTACGTATTTTAACGAGTTGTTCCGCAAATATAATTTTCATCCCTATAACCTTCTTTCCTCTATTTAACATCTCAAATATTAGCATACAGCAAGGGGTGCAACAGGCAACCGCTAGTTGAAAGGGCCGCAACTAAAAATAGCATGCGGCAAATTAAATTTGCAACACACTATTTGTCTAGATTTAGTTTTGTTTTTTAATCAACTAACCGCTCAGGCATCATATCTTTTAAAAATTCAACAGCACCATCGCTAACCATTAATTTTTCCCGATCATTTTTAGCTAAGGTTCTTTTTATAGTTTCTTCTTGTCCATTCAATAACTTTGATGTCCACTTAGGATCAATTAAGAGTGAACGACCAACGGCTACTAAATCAGCGTTAGCCAAAACACCATTAACATCTTCCCGAGTCCGAACATCTCCTACCCCGATTAATGGAACACGACCATTTATCTTTTCTTGGACATAATCCATTCTTGATTTTTCATTGAAATTTATATTTCTCGAAACACTATTATACTTACCTAATGAGATATGTAGATAATCTAATTTTTTATCAGCAAGTTTATCAATCAAAATCATTGAATCTTCCATACTAATACCTGGCTTTTCATATTCTTCAGGCGAAAAGCGGTAACCAACAATAAAATCTTTTACACCTGATTGATCAACACTCTCAATAACACCATCAACTACATCATTAATGAATTTAAATCGCTTATCAAGCGTGCCACCCCAAGCATCATGACGTCTATTTGAGTGTGGTGAAAAAAATTGTTGTAGTAAATACGTATTCGCACCATGCAGTTCAACGCCATCAAATCCCGCTTTAATTGCTCGTTTTGTTGCTGATTTAAAGGATTCAATCAACTCTAAAATTTCAGTTTCTGACAATGCTTTAGGAATTTCTGCGTCTGGTCTTTCTGCCGCAACAGCACTGGCTGAAACTGGTAATTGTCCTCTAAGTACCGTTGAATTTGTCATACGACCCGCATGGAAAATTTGTAAAATAGCTTTAGTCCCATTCTTTTTGATTGCCGATGCCAATCTCGTTAGCCCGGGAATAAACTTATCATCATAGATGGCAAGTGAGCCTTCCCAACCTTTTCCATTTGCTTGGACACTGGTAGCTGCCGTAATAACAGCCCCAACTTCGCCTGAATGTAGTGCATAATAATCTGATTCATCATGTGTAACAACTTCATCATAGTAGCTCATCTTAACGGTCATTGGCGCCATTAAGATTCTATTTTTCAATTCCAATCCCCGCCTGAATCTAAAGGTATCCGTCATCTTTTTTGTCATCGTTATTCTCCCATTCAGTCGTTAGTTTTATTTAAATTAGTCATACCATACTACTCAAAATTATGTTGCTAGATTAAATGATGCGCTCATTGTCTCACTTACAAAGAAATCTCTCAATGATGATAAATCTTAATTTTTTCTATTATTCAAACTCAATTATTATGATTCCTTCATCAGATAGGTATAATAAAATTAAAATACATGCTATTTAAGGAGCAAACCATTATGAAATTCAGACAATTAATTTATACAGTAACTCTTACAACATTAGCTGTCTTGAGTCTAGGATCTGTTGCCTCTGCTGCAACTAATGATTCAAGCTCAGCTTCATCAACATCGGGCACAACAACTGACTGGTCAAATCCAGTTGTCACATTAGGAACAAGTTTAACAGATTCACAAAAATCAGGAACACTTTCAACTTTAACAGCTAGCTTAAACGGTAGTTCTTCATATTCGACATTACCCGTAAATGGCGCAACTTTAGTTAAATATCTCAATAGTTCTGGTGGCTCATTTACATCAACTTCAGGTGTCTGGTCATCTGCTATGGTTCAAAAAACGAGCAGTGGTTCTGGTATCAACGTTGAAATTTTAGACTACAATGGTAAAAATAACATCACCACAATTACAGAAAACCAATATAAAAACGCCGCATTAACAGCTGGTGTAACTGATGCCAATATCTATGTCACTTCTGCTACACCAATAGATGGATCAGGTGCTTTAGCTGGTGTTTATGCAGCCTTCGCTACAAACGGGGACGCTCTAAATACAAAACAAGTCACTGCCGCACAAAATGAAATGTCGACTTTAAGTGACATTACACAAGCCAATAAAAGCAAAGATGGGTATACTGATTCACAATTGAATAACGCTGTAGCCGGTGCTAAAAATGATATGGCTAAAGAAGGTAGTTCTATTACAAATAATCAAATTACTACTATTGTAAATAACCAAATCACAAATAATAACTTAACAAATGTCATTACTGATAATCAAAAACAAGATATTATTGCCGTGTTAATCAAGATTCGTGATTCAGGTGCTTTAGATTCATCAAATTTCAAATCACAAGCAAGTAAAGTTGCAACAAATATTCAAGATGGTGCTAAAGATATTTTCAGCAAATTAGACACAGCTGAAAATCGAAACTTCCTACAAAAAATTTGGGACGCAATTGTTTCATTTTTTAACGCTATCTGGTCAGCTATTAGTTCTTGGATTTCATAAATAAAACTAACCATATAGGTTTTAAGAAGAACTTACAGTTTTAGACTAAAAATCTTACTGTAGGTTTTTTTAGTTAACTAATCAAACGGAGGCATGATACTATCACGAAGAAAAAAATATTAAGTGTCATTTTCATCCTATTAATAGTAAGTGCCGCATGTACCTTTTACGCATTTAAAATAGAGCCTTACCGCGTTGTCGTTAAAAATATTGCTTTAAATAAGGCAGATACTACTAAAAAGAAACTTAAAATTGTGCAAATTAGTGATGTCGAAATAGCAGATGATTATACACCTGAAAATTTCGGAAAAATTGTTAATAAAATCAATCAAGAAAAACCAGATTTGGTCTTATTTACAGGTGATTTATTCAGCAATTACAATCAATACCATCCCGTAACAGCTATTGTTCAAAAACTAAGTGAAATTAAATCAACCTATGGAAAATACGCAGTATATGGAAATAAAGATTACGGTGGCGGTGCAGCCAGAGTTTACACTACTGTAATGAATCAAGGTGGTTTTACTGTCCTTAAAAATAGTTCAACGACTATCAATGTAGGTGGAAATTCATCCATTTGGTTGGGTGGTGTAGATGACTCTCAATTAGGTATCCCCGATGTCCAAACGACAGTAGCTCCTGATAAATCCAATTCAACGTACCATATTTTAATGGCTCATGAACCTAGTTTGTCAAATGGTTCATTTAATACCGTCGATTTAATTTTAAGTGGTCACACACATGGTGGCCAAATTCGTATTCCTTTCACTAATAAAGGATTATTATCTGATCATGACGGAGATGGTGGCTACTCTAGTGGCCTTTATACACTAAAGAACAATACAAAATTATATGTTAATAGTGGTATTGGAACATCTCGAATCTCAGCTCGATTCCTAGTACCTCCACAGATTGCAGTATTTGACTTGTATCTTTAGTAATAGTCATTTTAAGCTACTCATAATTATTGGACAAAAAAAGTGTATCGTCAAAAATTAATTGACGATACACTTTTTTTAAACATTTTTACGTTTGAAAACAAAATAACCTAAAAATAAAAATAGTGCCGTATAAGCTAGATTACCTATAATCAATTCGTTATTCGTTAATTGAGTTAGTTTTTCAAACTCCTGTCCGTCTGCCCACTGATTACTTAAATTCATCATATTAAGTGGATTCCATTTAATCCAATCCCATTTAGCAATAGCTAACATTTGGATTCCTGATAAAATAGATGTTAAGAAATAAAAAACAATACCAGCTGCAATCGAAGCACCTGAACTACTAAAGATACTAGCCAATAATAATACCAAACTTAAAATCAACCAGGTACTAATAAAATTCCCCACTAACGTTGTTATTAAAGACATAACAATCGTTTGGTTATCTATTTTATCTGACAAGGATACCATTGGTAAAAGCACTAATTTAGCTATAATTGAAGCCACGAATATTAAAACATTCAAATAAATCGAATAGATTAATATTGTAAGCCATTTACTAGCTAAAACAGCTCCACGTGAATATTTCCGATAAAGCAAATCCTTAATTGTACCAAACTGTGTTTCCATAGCAATAATAACACTTGCTGACGCAATTAAAATGAAAATAATTAATTGAATAGATCCAAATCCACTTTGTACCATGCTTGCTGGATCGAAAATCGAACTATATATTTTTGTTAAAAGTGCTACCCCAAAAATAAAAACAAGTAATATCGCTGATATAATCGCTGTAGATTTCTTTTTACCTAACTTAAATAATTCTTGTTTAACTAAAGTTAACATTAAGCCTTACCTCCGTCATTACTATCTAATAAATTCAATAGTGATTCTTCCATATCATGTTCTTGATGACGTACATCATTTATTTGAATTTTATTATCGTAGAGCACTTGGATAATATTTGCTAAAGTATCTTGTTCGTCTACCTTTACTTTAACTGTTTGATCAACTGCCAATTCATAATTAGCGGCCTTTAAAAGAACTTTAGCTTGCTCGTTTGACGTCGTCTCTAGTAAAACATATCGCTTACTACTATCACTTAATTCAGTAGTAGACATTGCTTTCATTATTTTACCTTCATTTAAAATAATAAAGTGATCAACAATTTTCTCTAATTCACCTAAAATATGACTTGAAATCAAGAACGCTGTCCCGCGTTTAGATAACTTTAAAACAAGTTCGCGGACATCACGTGTTGCTTGAGGATCTAATCCGTTCATAGGTTCATCTAAAATAATTAATCTTGGTCTATTTAATAAAGCTAATGCAATTCCTAATTTTTGCTTCATTCCTAATGAATATGATTTAGCTTTACGATTAATGTAATCTGTCATATGCAAATCAGCAACAATTTCATCTAATTCTTCTTTGGTATTGATTTCAGAGAATAATTTTAAATGATCATAGCCACTTAAAAATGGATAGATACCAGGATATTCAATTAAGGCACCAACTTCTTCTAACCCTTGATGGCTAGTTGTTGATACAATTTTACCGTCAATTGTTATTTCTCCAGTTTGGTAATTTGATAATCCAAGAATTGATTTCATGATGGTTGTTTTACCAGCGCCATTAGCACCAACAAGCCCAACAATCTCACCTTCTGCGATTGTAAAATTAATACCTTTGAGGACTACCTTTTTACCGAAACTTTTAGTTAAATTGTTTATTGTTAACATTTCTTTCAAATTGAATCCCTCCCAATAATTGCTTTTACATTCCTATAAACAGTAGTTTAGCACAATTCCCTTTTATTACATACTAACAAGTCTGTAAGGTCAAAATGGCTACCTATTCTTAGAGAAATAGGTAGCCATTTTACTTTTATTTTTTATTTTTCGAAAAAATACGTTGCAATTTTTGACTAATATTTTGTGGACGATAAATAACAATATAAGCAACAATGACTGTAATACAGCCGCTTATCAAGCCATATCCTATTTTTTCCCCAATTGTATCATAATTAACTACAGCCATTAAAATAGCTATATAAGCCGTTGTAAAAATGAGTAGTGGTAGTTTTAAATAATCGAATTGTAAATAAGGACTATCCTGTTCTAATGATAATTTGTTGAAATAATGAACTGCCATCACTATCATCAATAACCCAGCAATCAAGTATATAAATCCTAGTACAAGATAATAAGTATTAGACATGTCTTGCGTTTGATCAAAAATGAATCCTTCAAAGTAAGCAAACCATATCAAGGCCGAGCCAGTGAATCCCAACGCAGTGACGACAGATGCTACAACCCGACGAACTAAAACACCTACCACAAGGCCAACACTGTATAGCGCAATCAATTGACTACTATCTAAGAATAAATGTATCATTCTATCTGATATAAAATTTGGATTACTTACTGAGATAGCTACATCAGCAACAAATGTTGTTATAATTGAACCTACAATAAAAGTAAGTAAGGCAGGTAGTAACATTAGACCAATTTTTTTTAAGAAAATGCGTTTTCTAGAAAATGAGCTTGAAAATATAAATTCATTAAATTTAGTTTGCATATCATACATATTAGTAAATATCCCTAATAAGATAGCACCCAGACTAAAAATAACTAGTGCTGTTTTTGCATTTTGAAATGTACCATCATGAATACTTACATCTTTTATTTTAATATTATTTTTTTCATATGTTGCTCTGCTAACTGAACCTATTTTACGATGATCCGCTTTTGCCGAATCTTTTTCACTTTGAACAAACTCTGTATAAGTAAGATTGGCCGCGTCTATTCCCGTAGTGTCAACCGAATTATGTAGTGTAAACCCCATAACAACCACAATAAGTGCAACAAGTGATAAAACAATCCACTTATATCTCTGCCAAATAATCTGATTCAATCTTCTATTAACTGTCACTACTTCCCACCTCCGGTATTTTCTTTAGCCGAAAGACTTGCTCGGAATAAATCTTCCAACGTTAACGGTAATTCTTCGAATAATGCCGGATCTTCAGCTTCAATTTGAGCTTCAATTTCATCTGAATAGTGTTCAAATAAAACAGTGACGACACGACCTTGAATACTCATTGCTCGGCTATTTTCTTTAATGAAAGCTGGAATTTCTTTTGATTTAAACACCAATTGAACTTTTCGTGATTCTGAACGCGTGTCTTCCAAACGATAATCACTCACAATATGTCCATCTTTTAAAACCATTGCGCGATCGATTAATCGATCTAATTCTTCTAAATTATGTGAAGAAATAAGTACACTTCGCTGGTCTTCAGCAACGGCATCAATAATAATTTGGAAAACTTGTTTACGGACAATTACATCTAACCCGTCCAGTGGTTCATCTAAAATAACATATGGTGCACCAGTGGAAAAGGCCAAAATAATATTAAATAATCCTTGCATCCCTTTAGAAAATTGACGATATTTTGTTTGTTTAGGTAGGTTGTATTCTGTGACCCAATTATCATATTTTTGACGATCAAACGTTTGATAAGCGAGTTCATAGAATTCGACAATCTTATCTATTGTGTAGCTGTCTAAAAAATTATTCTGTGTATCTAAATAAAAGAGTTTTTCCTTCAATGATGAATCTTCTTTCATCCATTGATCATCAATTAAAATATCACCTTGATCTGGTATGTATTGGCCTGAAATTGATCTGAATAAGGTTGTTTTACCAACTCCATTACGACCAATTAGACCCACTATTTCCCCTGGGACTAAAGACATATTAATATCATTAAGTATCTCTTTGTCACTAATTTTCTCTGATAAACCTTTAATTTCAAATCCCATTCTTAGTCCTCCTTTTCAAAATACGACTTAACCCAACCCTGAATCTCATCTTCTTGGACACCGAGATAGGTCACTTCTTTAATCGTATCTAACAATGCCTCACGATTTTTTTGGATTTGTCGTTCATCGCGATTGCTCTCATTATTGGCTTTGACATATGTCCCTCGACCTTTAACTGTCACGATTACATCCTGTGATTCTAAAACTTTATACGCTTTACTAACCGTATTTGGATTCATTTCATGAATTTTAGCCATTTCTCTAACTGACGGCAACTTGTCTTCTGTCTGCAAAATTCCTTTAAAAATATCTTCTTTTATACCTGATATCAATTGTTCATAAAACGGTTTACTACTCGTCTTATTAATTTGCAATTATCTCACCTCATCCATGTGTACTATAATACATAGTACACATATTAAATACAACCCTTTTAGACATAAAAAAAGAGATAATAACAAATTGTTATTATCTCTTTCAATTACATTTATTAAACTGTAGCGTTCACAAAGGCTTGGAATAAACCTTCTGGACGTTGTGGTCTTGATAAAAATTCTGGATGGTATTGAGCTGCCACAAAGAATTTATTTTCAGGAATTTCAACAACTTCAACTAAACGATTATCTGGAGATGTTCCAGCAAAAACCAATCCTTTATCAGCAAGTTGTTCACGGTATTCGTTATTAAATTCATAACGATGACGGTGACGTTCTTGGATAACTTCTTGATTATCATAAGCTGCAGCTGCTACCGTTCCTGGTTTTAATTTACATGGATATAAACCAAGACGTTGTGTTCCACCCATATCTTCAACATCTTCTTGATCTGTCATCAAGTCGATAATGTTATGTGGTGTTTCTGGAACAGCTTCAGTTGAATGTGCGCCTTGGAGCCCAACAACGTTACGTGCAAATTCAATACATGCCATTTGCATACCAAGACAAACACCTAAGAATGGAACATTATTTTCACGCGCATATTGAATTGAAAGAATCATCCCTTCAAGTCCACGATTACCGAATCCTCCTGGAACGATGATTCCATCAGCATCTTGCAACGTTTCAACAATATTACTTTCATCTAATTTTTCTGCATCAACCATTGTGATTTTAACATCAGCATCAACAGTGTATCCAGCATGTTTCAATGCTTCGGCAACAGAAATATAAGCATCTGGCAATTTAACATATTTACCAACCAACGCAATATTGATTGTTTTCTTCAAATTTAAAACTTGTGTTTCAAGTTTTTGCCATTCAGTCATATCTGCTTCTGGTGTTGTTAATTTCAAATGATCAACAACGATTTGGTCCATTTTTTGTTTTTGTAACGCTAAAGGAATCGTATATAATGTATCAACATCCATTGATTCAATAACGGCTTCTGGTTCAACATCACAGAAATTAGCTAATTTATTACGCATATCTTGCGAGATATGTTCTTCAGTCCGAACAACCAACATATCTGGTTGAATACCCAATCCGCGTAATTCTTTAACACTATGTTGTGTAGGTTTCGTTTTCATTTCACCTGCAGCTTTTAGGTAAGGAATCAATGTTGTATGAATATAAATAACATTATCTGAACCGACATCAGCTTTCATTTGACGTAATGCTTCAAGGAAAGGCAATGATTCAATATCACCAACAGTTCCACCTATTTCAGTAATTACAACATCAGAATCCGTTGTTGTTCCAGCACGCATAATTTTTTCTTTAATTGTATTTGTAATATGTGGTATAACTTGAACTGTGGCACCCAAATAATCACCACGACGTTCTTTTTGTAAAACTTCTGAATAAATTTTACCAGTCGTTACGTTTGAATATTGATTTAAGTTAATATCAATAAAACGTTCATAATGACCAAGATCTAAATCAGTCTCTGTACCATCATCAGTTACGAAAACTTCCCCATGTTGATAGGGACTCATTGTTCCTGGATCCACATTGATATAAGGATCAAACTTTTGAATAGTAACTTTCAAGCCTCTATTCTTTAATAAACGGCCAAGAGATGCTGCAACAATCCCTTTACCAATTGACGAAACAACGCCACCTGTAACAAATATATATTTGGTCATTATAAATCTCCTTTGGGTTAATTTTTGTGGGGATTCTGTGTTTGTGGCCTGATAGTTATTGTTCATTATGTCTATAAAAAACAACAAGCCCCCTAAGCCGAGTAGAATAATCTAATCAGTGTAGGGAGCTTGTATCAACCGTGCGTTTGTCCTCGCAAGAAATACCTGCGAGGCGCCCAAAAAATATATTACAGGGTTTTGACGAAATCGTCAAGTCCTTTTAATTATTTTCCTCGTCGTCTTCTGCATCTTCATCGGATATTTCAGATAATTGATCTTCAATACCTTCTGGTAATTCTTCTTCATCATCAGAATTACTATCAGCTATTTCATCTAAATCTTTATCATAACCTTTAATTTCTGTATCTTCATCATCATCTTCGTCGTCATCTTCATAAGTTGCATCTAAATCGTCGTCCTCAGGATCATCATCATTGTAATCAATAACGTCATCATCATCAGCGGCATCTGCTAAGAAAGCATTAACTTTCTTACGTTTTTTACGTTTAGGACGATCTTCATCGTCTTCATCTTCTACATGAGCAACAGCTTCATCGATTGAATCGAAGGGATACCATGAACGTAATCCCCATAAGTTCTCTCCAAGTGAAATGAAGCTACCATCAGCATTTAAATCTGTGTAAAATTGTGATAAGCGATCTCTCACTTCTAAATCATTTTTACCAAGATATGTTTGGATTTCATTAGTTAAGTCAGCAAAACCCATGACGTCACCATGTTGCGATAAGATTGCGTGAGCAACCTCGATCATTGATAACTCGTCTTTGTTTTGGCCATCGAATTGTTTAAGCTCCAACTAGCACACGTCCTTTCCAAAAGTCTACTCTTAATCATACATTTTTATGCCGTAAATTGCAATCGTATATTATAGTCTCCCAACAATTCACCGCTTGTTGTTAAGCGATAATCAATATCAAGTGATCCCGAAATTGGTTGGCTATTTAACTGACTTTTTAATTGCGTTGTTTCAATTTCAATTGGAATACGACCATACGCTGTTTTATAAACCCCATTAATTTTTTTTTGCGCTAAAAAAATTAATTTTGTGCGTATATCATCTGTTTCTCGAGTTAATTGAATTTCACCATCATCTTGCAATTTAAAGGTAACTGGATTTTTTTTACCAGACTCTGCGTCTTCTTCTTTATATCTGATATACATCCCATCGCCTAAACGAACGAGTTGTCCCGTTGTTTCGATGACATAGCGTTCAACTTCGCCTTCTTGTGTTTTAATTGTTTCCAAATGGATCGCAATTTGTTTATCTAACGTGATTGCCATACAACTTAATTCCTCCATTCACCTTATCGTTTCACTGTATTATAACTTAGATTTAAATGAATGTCGTTACCTATAATCATCATTATGTCATGACTAAATTACGAATGTTCGTTATAATAGAAGTATTACGAACTTATTTACTATCTAAATTTTCGAGGAGGGATTCTATTGCTCGAACAATCGCCGTTACTTGCTAGAGAAAAAGTGTTACGTGATCCTATTCACGATTACATTTATGTGCAACATCAAGTTATTTTAGATTTAATTAATACTAAAGAATTCCAACGTTTACGCCGAATTAAACAGCTCGGTACAACTTCATTAACTTTTCATGGAGCGGAACATTCACGTTTCACCCATTCCGTGGGTGTTTATGAAATCACACGTCGAATCTGCGATAATTTCCAACGAAATTATCCAAGCAAAGAAGCTGGCGACGGTTTATGGGACGACTCCGAAAAATTAGTGGCGTTATGCGCTGCTCTTTTACACGATATCGGCCATGGTCCATACTCACATACTTTCGAGCACATTTTCAAAACGGACCACGAAGCTATCACTGCTCAAATTTTAACTGATCCATCAACTGAGATTAATCAAGTTTTAGCAAAAGTTTCTGCTGATTTCCCAGAAAAAGTGGCAAGTGTTATTCAAAAAACGTACCCTAATCCACAAGTTGTCCAATTGATTTCGAGTCAAATAGACGCTGATCGAATGGATTACTTATTACGTGATTCTTACTACACTGGTACAAATTATGGTACATTTGACTTAACTCGGATTTTACGTGTGATGCGTCCTTATAAAGGCGGGATTGCATTTGATATCAATGGGATGCATGCCGTTGAAGATTATATTGTCAGCCGATTCCAAATGTACGTCCAAGTTTATTTCCATCCTATTTCTAGATCAATGGAAGTTATTTTAAGTCATTTATTAAATCGGGCTAAATACCTATACGAAAATAATCGCTTAAGTGCCGAGGATTCACCAAAATTATTGATTCCACTTTTTAAAAATGAATTTTCATTAGATGATTATTTACAATTAGATGACGGTGTTTTAACCACTTACTTCACGGAATGGCGTCAAAATACTGATAATATCTTAAGTGACTTAGCTGTCCGTTTCCTGGATCGCAAACCATTTAAATCAATCAAATTTGATGAAGAGACTGTTGATTTATTACCTACTCTAGAACGTCTTATTGAATCAGCTGGCTTTCAACCTGACTACTATACGGCAGAAAATGACAGTTACGACTTACCTTATGATGCCTATGATCCAACCAAAGATAAGCCGCGCACCCAAATCGAATTAGCTCAAGAAGATGGTTCACTTGTTGAATTATCTAGCGTCAGTGACCTCGTTGCTTCTATTACTGGTAAAGTATCAGGCGACCGTCGTTTCTTCTTCCCAAGAGAATTAGTAAAATCAGAGAACGATTTATTCACTGACATTTATACACAATTTAGAACTTATCTTAATAATGATACTTTAATCAACCCAAAGGAGAATACACAACATGACAATTAAATTAATCGCAATCGATATTGACGGTACTCTCGTTAATGATAAAAAAGAAATCGCCCCAGAAACTATTACTACTATTAAAGCTGCTAAAGCTGCTGGCATCAAAGTTGTCCTTTGTACCGGACGTCCTTTAACAGGCGTTACAAAATACTTAGAAAAACTCGGTTTAACATCAGATGATGATTTTGTTATTACTTTTAACGGTGCTTTAGTTCAAGTTTCAGGCTCTGGTGAAGTTTTAATTCATCATACGTTAGATATTAATGATTACAACATAATCGAAGAAACAAGTCGTGAATTAAACGTCCATGTTCATGCTGAAGATCAAGCATTAATGTATACACCTAATGCTGATATCAGTGAATATTCTGTGGCAGAGTCATTCTTAGTTCAAATGCCTATTCGTTTCCGAAAACCTGAAGAAATGGACAAGAATATCGTCATTTCGAAAATGATGTATATTGATTATCCTGAAGTTATTACACGTGTCGTTAAGGAATTACCCGCAAAAATTACCGATAATTATTACTACGTTCAAAGTGAACCTTACTTTTTAGAACTCCTAAACAAAAATGCCAGCAAGGGAAATGCCGTTATGTCCTTGGCTGATAAATTAGGTTTCACCAAAGACGAGGTTATGGCACTTGGTGATCAAGGTAATGATTTATCAATGATCCAAGCAGCAGGTCTAGGTGTTGCCATGGGTAACGCCATTCAAGAAGTTAAAGATAATGCTCAAGCAGTAACTGCTACTAACGTTGAGTTAGGTGTTGCTAAAGCAATCCAAAAATATGCATTAGCTGATTAAATAAATTAAAAACGGACCTAACTTTGAATAATCAAAGTTAGGTCCGTTTTTTTGGCGAATTATCTTCTAAACAACAATCGCATAAATTCTCTAAAAGATAACTTTGATTGCTTAAATTGTTTATATAATGATCCAGCATTTTCTGCAAATCCACCATCTACAAAGTATGCTCCTACAGCAAAACACAAAACGATGATAATACCCAAAAAAATATTCATGACATCATCTCCCTAGTTTAAATAGTCACTAATACAGCAATCAAAATCAATAATGCACCAACAATAAAACAACTACGCATCAATGGTGATATTTTAAGCGGACGATTTTTTTTACTTCCTACACTTTTAACATCAATTTTACGTTCATTATAATCTTCTTTAGATTCACCTTTATCTCGTCGTTTAAACCAGCCAGCGAATAGTTGTGCTTGGCTCAAAATTAATATAATGCCGACTAGAATTAATATAATGCCAATATAAAAATATACATTAGATAAAGAAAAACTATCCCCTCCAACACGGATCCAGATAATCGCAGTAATGATTGCCAGTACACTTAATAAAAATGTGACATTCCTTTTAGCCTGTTTCATGATAGTTAGTTCCTCGCTCGCTTTTAATTTGTGCTTTGATTATATCATTCAAACCTATTAACTCACAATTTTCAGTTCACTTATCCTATAAAATCCGTTATACTTTAAGATACAGTTAACCAAATTAAAGGAGACTCATCAAACATGTTAAAAGAATTTAGAGATTTTATCACTCGCGGAAATGTGATGGATTTGGCAGTCGCTGTTATTATTGGTGGTGCATTTACAACAATCGTTAAGTCTTTCACAACTAACATCATTGGTCCTATCATTGCACTTGTCGTCGGTAAAGTTGACTTGTCAGGGATCGTTCTCACAATTGGTGATACAACTTTCAAAATCGGACAATTTTTAGACGATGTCATTAACTTTATAATCGTAGCCTTTGTTATCTTTATGTTGCTTAAAGGAATCACAGCACTTAGAAATGCAACAAGTAGATCTAATGATAAGGAAGAAGAATCTTCAGAAACGACATTAACACCTACAGAAGAATATTTAAAAGATATCCGTAACTTACTAGCTGAAAGAGATAGTGACTTACCTCGAGAAGCATCAAAAAAAATTGAAGAAAAAATTGCAAAAGAAGACTAAATAATAATTAATAAAAACTTGATTCTGATTTTTAATCGGAATCAAGTTTTTTTATTTTACTTATATTTTATCTTTTTTACATCACATTTTCTTCACAACTACTTGTTATGATAACTTCATACCTTAATTAATAACTTTTAAATTTTAATTTATTTCCCCGAATAAATTAATTTAACTCATAACTAATTTCTCCCCTGAAATTAATTATCTCTACTCCCTTTTTCCGTCAGTCTCCCCGGACTGACGGTTTTTTTATACCCTTAAAATTAAAGTGTATCGACTATAAAATCATAATATTCAAGCGTTATAATCTGTAGTAATAAATAACAATCTAAGATTATTTTGGTCCCCCTTTTTAACATTACGAGTACTGTCTCTAATTAAATATACGTTTGAAGTCTAAGTTTAATGCCCAACCTAATTGGTTATATTCTCAGATTAGACACAAGACTATTCTGAGAATCGATTAGCTCTATAATAAATTAAAAAGAGAAGTCTCCAGATTGATTTCTGATTACTTCTCTTTTTAATTAGTTTTTATTCTATTTTTTTAACTTTTTTTCTAGTTCTAATATCTTTTTTGTTGTTAATTCATTAAGTTTAGCAGAACTAATTATTACTTTTCGTCTAGCTTTCTTATATTTATATAAACATACACATAAGTAAATGTAGAAAGCAATCCAAATACAAAATAATACTAAAGGCATAACAAGATAAACTAGATCATAACTATTCATTATTTTTCCCTTCTAATCTACTTATTTGTTCTTGTTGCTTCTTTTCCACATCATTAAGTTCGGTAATTTCTTTTTTATATTTCCGCATTTTTAAAATCATAAATACAAGCGTACCAATTAATAAAAATATTAATACTTTTATCTCAAATTCTATCATATTCTTCTCCTTCTATATTATTAAGGAACCTACAAAGACTATGAAAATAGTAACTAAAGTTACCCCAAGTTCTGCCCCAACACTAGTTACTGTACTAGACGTACTAAAAGCCATAGATATTTTGGGTAACTCTCCTGCATAATCAAAGTCAGGCTCTCTAAATTTTTTAATATAATATTATAATCTTGTACCGGATATGGATCACTCCCTATTCAATTAGACTCTTCATAAAGTATCTTAATTCCATAAATTATTTCACCTTTAATTAATTGACTAATTATTCAACCCTTATTCAATCAAAATATTATAGAATAGACTTGATAGGTTACAAACAATTCAAATGAATCTTTAATTTTCATTTACCTTCTGCTAGCCTTAAACAGTCTTATAAGTTATAATTTAACAATTCTTGAGCTAAAAGAACCATAGCAACACTTTCTTAAACTATATTTACTACCTTTTAATATACACTTTATCAATTTTAAAGGGTAGTAGAAAAGTTGTATTTAATAATCAGCTCAAATAGTGCTTTATTCTAAGAAAATCTTTATGTAAAAACTACTAAAATATTATATATCCTATACTTTCACCCCACAAAAAAAGTAATCATATTTTATCCTTTTTACGTCACATTTTCTTCACAACTACTTGTTATGATAACTTCATACCTTAATTAATAACTTTTAAATTTTAATTTATTTCCCCGAATAAATTAATCTAACTCATAACTAATTTCTCCCCTGAAATTAATTATCTCTACTCCCTTTTTCCGTCAGTCTCCCCGGACTGACGGTTTTTTATGTTGAATTTGAATACTTTAAGAATAGTAAAAAACAGCCCTAGCATTACCTGCCGGGACTGTCTAAATTAATTTAATTTACCTAGTGATATTCACTTAAAATCACTTTGATAGATATATTTTATATTAGTACCTGGTTTGGACGAAGTTAAAAACACTAAATTAAAAGAACGATTACCAGAGCCTTTTCTAATAATTGCTTTTAAAGTCTTATGATTTATCCCGACATGCAGCGAAGAATCAGATTCACCTTTTTCATTAAGCATATCAGATTGGGTCACATCATAAGAACTATTCATAACAAATAGCCCTCCGAGTGGAAAGTCACCATCTTTTTTTGATTCAATATCGACATCAATACTGTCATTGTAGTAAGCTTCGTCTGAGTCTTTAGTGACGTGATGCTTGATTTTAGTAAATACAAATTTTTCATTTACTATTTTTTGATGATTAGATGTTACAAACACATTCTTAATTTGACTGTTTTTATATTGTTCGGTTACTGCTGCATGAGCATTCCATAACCATACAGCGCTTGCTAGTAAGCAGATGCCTCCCAAAATAAGTAATCCTCTCTGACTTAGTTTCCACGAATTTTTATTTTTCATTTTAGAATAACTCTACCTTCTGAAATGTGAATGATTTTATCACTCACTTCGTTTAAGAAAACACTATCATGATTAGAAATAAGGATTGTTTTCCCTGCTGCTTTTTGATCGATAATTAACTGACGCAAAAAGTCTTTTCCACTATCGTCTAGTGCATTACTAGGTTCATCTAATATTAAAATAGGTGCATCATTGATTAAACAACAAGCAATTGAGGCCCTTTTCTTCATTCCTAATGAATAGTGTTTAATCGCACGCTTATCATTAGGATCTAGTCCAACATAAGTTACCATTTCGTTCAATTCATTCTTAGTCATTTTATGACTATTTAGTTGATTAATTAAGTCCAAGTTTTTAAGAACTGAAAAATCTTCTAACATACCAATACTATCCATAGAAAAAGCAATGCTGCTTGAAAAAAGTTCATCTACTCTGATATATTTTCCATTAACCCAAACTTCACCTTCAGTAGGCTTTACAAACCCAATAATCGTATTAAATATCATGGATTTCCCAGCACCATTTGGCCCACTGAATCCACAAACGATTCCTTCTTCAATTGATAAATTGATATCTACTAAAATATCTTTTTGCTTAATTCTTTTGGAAATGTTTTTCAACTCTATTATTTTCATTTTTACACTACTTTCTTTAAATAAAATCAATATCTTTAATTTTTATAAGTGAGATAATGATGCAACTCAATATAATCGTTAATAAAATTATAATGTTAACCGAATTATGATTAGGGTTAAATCTAGAGAGCATTGTTGCGTCTATAATGGATATGTGAGAAATATAAACATCTAATATTATGACTGCTAAACTCCCTATTAAGGGTAGTATAAAATCATCTAATAAAAATGACGCTGTTGATAACAATACAAGATAGGTGAAACTAAATATAAATAGATAACTATAGAAAGCTAAATGTGAGATACCAAAACCGTTTATAATCACTATCAAAAAATAAAAAAAACTATTATAAATTCCTAACATCAATAAATTGCTAAATAAATAATTTTTATATCCAATATTATGTAGAATTTTAAAATCTGATTTCCATAGTAACATTTGTGAATTTCCAATAGCTAATGCTGGAGAAATCACAAAGATGAACCAAAATAAAGGAAAAGATTCTCCCTCAGTATCTAACGAAGCACCATATAGTAAGCTCGTCATACCACTCACTTGATCTCTTTTGCACAATATGATCATCATCGTTAGCATAATAAAAATGAGCACCGTACGCCATTTAGAATAATAAATCGTTAAATAAATATTTCTAAAAACTAAGATACTGAAAAACTTCAATTTATAGAGTATTCTTTTTTTGATAAAATCCATCTTTGAAAAACCTCCAAAATAATAAAAAAGAGTAGTATAAAGAATATATTTTGAATTAAATATAACGTGTTAACACTATATCCAAGACTGATTATGCCATGATTAAAAAACAATCTAATCCCTCTTTCGTTCAAAAATATTTCTAATTGATAATAACCATAAATTAAAAATAACGATATAATTTTATTTCCTGTGAGGCAATAAAAGGACGCTATTAAATTATAAAAAACATACATTGCGATAAAATAAATAACCATTGTAACTAGCTGATAGCCATTTATATTATATTTTAAATTATCCTTATTTAAAATTAAAAAAAGGATTCCAGAGATAACAAATGCACAAATATATATGGCATAAAAGTAATTCACTTGTACTCTCAAAAAAGAAAAAGGTTTTCTTATATAATACATAATTGGAAATTTAGAACCCTGAAAGGGTAATAATATCAATATTGGAAAGAAAAGAATCATTATATTTTCAATATTTAAACTATTTTGTAGTCCTCCTTGGACTACGTCAATAAAGGAACTATTCTTTTCATTACCTAAAAATAAATAATATTCAAAAAGAGATAAAATAATTAATAAACAGAACGTAAGAATATCTATTACCCAGTCACGAGACCGTTTAGTTTTTAAATATATTTTAAATAATCGCATTACGTTTTACTCCCATAAAATTAAAAAGATAAGCTACAATGAGAACCAAAAACAAAATCCCCATAATAAATGATAAAGGAGGTAGGCCCTCCGCGGGTCCTCCTACCATAGGAAGCGACAAAGGTGCAGCAAGATAAAAAGGAAATACAGCAGCTAAAACACTTATAAATAAGCACAGTAAAAAACTAAAACTAACCACACTATAAATTGTTTTTACATATAAACTAACACTCGCGGCAACTACAGAAAAAACACCTGCGAACAAACCTGCAAGTAAAATATAAAATAAAATCCCCGTATATGATTGCTGGAAAAGGTCCTTCATAAAATATGTTGAATTCGATGCAAGTCCCAGATTATTATTTAATACAGCATCTAATGGTTGATTAGGGAATAAACACCATGCTACTAATAAATCCAATAATAAAGGTAGTATCCCAATCAAAAATCCTGAAATAAAGCTTAAGCTAAATGAATGAATAGAATAATTAATAATTCCCTTTTTTTGTACATATTGTTTAATAAAACCTGTTTGTTTATCCTCGAAGACAATTAGATTCAAACCAATCACTGAAAATAAAGGTAATAACAAATAAAATAAAGCTGAAAAATCGCTACCAGTACCACCTATACCTATCCATGTTGTAATCACAGTAAAAGTTAAATTAGAACCATCTAGATAAGTCCTATTAGGTAACATATCCATAGACACGTGAACTACTATTAAAGCAAAACCCACTAATATGCCATAAAAATATTGTTTCTTCGCCATACGCGACAGCCAATAAGAATTCATTTTTTTCACACCAATCTTTTATTTTAATATAATGCGTAAGAGAGCACATTATTTCTTCTTATCTATCAGGTTTCCAATTACCATCAGCACTACCATATGCATGAATACTATTTACAATATATGCATTGTTTCCTGTTCCATACCACTCTACTAAATAATTAGTTAATTTTGTCTGTCCTTTAGATTTAATAACATATTTTTTTCCTTTAGAAACAGATACATTTCCTGTACGACCAGCCTTATAAGAGTGTCCCCAAGCTTCCACACGTATTTTTCCCGATATCTTTTTGATGTTTAATTCATACGCAGTTTTACTCCACTTTTGAATTCTATAAGTTTCGTCCCAAGGATCATTCCATCTATTAGCAAGATGAACATAATTCGGATTGTTAGCCTCTACACGATCTGAACTTAAAATTGCTATACCAAAAACACATATTGCAACTAAAATAAATGACATTAATTTTTTCATAAAAACTCCTTAAAATTCTCCCTTACGCATTTAATATTATATATAAATAATTAACTCAAAACAATAATATTCAAGTTAAAAAAGACTTTTATAATTTATATATAATATAAAATTAATGCTAATATTAATAAAAAATCACTTTAATGTTGTTTATCATTCTTAGTAAGATCTATTAAGTCCTAAGATATTCAAGTAAACAGACTGCTTACTACTCTAACGTACTAACTACGAGAAGAACTTTCTTCCTTTTTACGTCACATTTTCTTCACAACTACTTGTTATTATAACTTCATACCTTAATTAATAACTTTTAAATTTTAATTTATTTCCCCGAATAAATTAATCTAACTCATAACTAATTTCTCCCCTGAAATTAATTATCTCTACTCCCTTTTTCCGTCAGTCTCCCTGGACTGACGGTTTTTTTATGTCCTAAATTTGGATACAAAAAAAGTTAGACAACATTAGTTATCTAACTTTCTTAACTTTATTTTTCATTATGGAAACGATTTTTAAATAATGGACTAACTGGTTTGTTTTCATGAATTCTCGTGATTGCATCCCCAATTAATTGACCCACTGAAATTTGAACTAATTTATCAATTTTCTTATCTTCAGGTAACTGAATTGAATCTGTTACGATAAATTGCTTAATAGGTGATTTTGCAATTCTTTCAACAGCTGGACCTGATAAAACCGGATGAGTTGCACTTGCGTACACTTCAGTTGCACCGGCATCCATTAAAGCCTGAGCAGCAAGCGTAATTGTTCCTGCCGTATCAACCATATCATCAATTAAGATACAACGTTTGCCTTCAACGGTACCAATAATGTTCATCACTTCAGCAACGTTAGCTTTAGGACGACGTTTATCAATAATTGCAATAGGTGCTTTCAAGAATTCTGCTAATTTACGAGCACGTGTCACTCCACCATGATCAGGTGAAACGACAACAGAATCTTTATCTAATCCTTCGGTTAAGAAGTAGTCAGCTAATAAAGGTGCACCCATTAAATGATCAACTGGGATATCAAAGAATCCTTGAATTTGAGCAGCATGCAAATCAAGCGCTAAAATTCTTGTTGCACCAGCTTTTTCTAACATGTCAGCAACTAATTTTGCTGTAATTGGTTCCCGTGAACGTGCTTTACGATCTTGACGAGCATAACCATAGTAAGGAATAACGACATTAATTGATTTAGCACTTGCGCGACGCAAAGCATCAATCATAATTAATAATTCCATAATATTGTCATTGACGGGTGCAGATGTTGATTGAACAATGTAAACATGATCTCCACGAATACTTTCTTCAATATTAATTCTGATTTCACCATCACTAAAGCGATCTACAGAGGTTTTACCTAATTTAACACCAACAGCATCAGCAATTTTTTCAGCCAATGGTTTATTCGAGTTCAAAGCAAAAATTTTCAACTTTGGATCAAAATAATGTTCTGACATATGTGCCTCCAGTTATTTAATTTTCCCTACTTAAAATTTTAAATATTAATCAAGTAAATTGCAAGTTAAAATCCGATAAGAATTCGCTTACTAATCAATTTCTGGTGCATGAGCTACTGGTAATTTGTCAAAATAACCTTTTTTATTCACTTGACGACCACGAGCAATACCCATATCGTGTGAATCAATATTATCTGTAATTGTTGATCCGGCAGCGATAAATACATGATCACCAACTTCTAGTGGTGCAACTACATTAGATCCACTACCAATAAATGAATGATCACCAATGTTGGTATGGTGTTTATTAACGCCATCATAATTAACAAAAACGACGCCGCAGCCGACATTAATATCTTTACCTAAAGTGGCATCCCCGACATAAGTCAAATGACCAACTTTAGTACTCTTACCGATAGTTGCATTTTTAATTTCTACAAAATTACCGATATGAGCAGCTTCACCAATATGTGCTTGAGGACGTAAGTGACTGTATGGTCCAATGTTACTCATTGTTTCCATTTCAGAATCTTCAAGATATGATGACGTAACAGTTACCTTATCATGAATAATACTATCAATAATTTCAGAATGAGCACCAATGACACAATCTTCACCAATGACTGTATTACCTTTTAAGTAAACGCCTGGTTCTACAATTGTATCTGAACCAATTTTAACATTATATTCGATGTAAGTCGTCTCAGGATCAACTAAAGTCACACCATTGCGCATATGTTTTTCGTTAATCCGGCGTTGCATAACTTTAGTTGCAGCAGATAAAGCCACACGATCATTTACACCCATTGATTCAGAGAAATCTTTCATGCGGTAAGCTGCGACTATCTTACCTTGTTTTTTAAGAATTTCCATAACGTCAGTTAAGTAATATTCACCTTGTGCATTATCATTTGTTACTTCATGTAAAGCTTCAAATAAAGTTTTATTATCAAAACAGTACACACCTGTGTTAATTTCTTGAACATTAGCTTCTTGAATTGTGGCATCTTTTTGTTCAACAATTTTTTCAACAATCCCAATATCATTACGAATAATTCGACCGTAACCCGTTGGATCTTCTGCTTGTGCTGTTAGAACAGTTGCAGCAGCACCTTTTTCTTTATGATATTCAAATAATTCACCAAATGTTTTGGCAGTAAGTAACGGTGTATCACCATTAGCAATAATGGTCATACCCTCTTTATCTTTTAAGATTTTTTCTGCTTGAAGGACAGCATGACCAGTTCCCAATTGTTCTGCTTGAAGAACATATTCTGAGCGATTGCCTAACGTTTCTTCAACCTGCTCAGCACCATGTCCCACAATAGTAACAACTTCATCCATATTATTTGCTTCAATTTCCGATAAAACGTGGTCAACCATTGGACGCCCAGCAATCGGATGTAACACTTTATATAGTTTAGATTTCATTCTTGTACCTTTACCGGCAGCAAGAATAATGGCATATTTAGCAACTGTCATTAGATAGTCTCCTCCAATTATATTCTAATATTCTACCTTAATAATAGCTTAAACCCGTATGCGTTGCAAGATTTCGAATAAATATGCTTACTTTATTCGAAATTAAAAAACACTTGATTTTAAATTATTATTGGAATTTTCTAAAAAAAACTTAATGTTAAATTTAACATTAAGTTTTCATATAAATTATCTATTAACTTTTTATTTTTTAAATGTTTTTGTTAAATAATTTCCTTCACTAACATGAATGGTTTTGTCTGTATGATTAATTTCATCAACTTTTAACAATGAACTATAATCATCAACAATTCGGTCACCACTAAAGGCGCCCTCAGCGAAAACGGAAATACCGACTAAGTTTGCTTCAAACTCTTCGATTAAACTCTTCATTCCGTTAACTGTGCCGCCACCCTTCATGAAATCATCTACGATTAATACGTTAGCACCACGTTTTAAACTACGCTTTGATAATTCCATTTTTTCAATACGTTCACTCGAGCCAGATACATAGTTAACACTAACGGTTGAACCCTCGGTAATTTTTGAATCGCGACGCACAATAACAAATGGCACATTCAAAAATGTTGAGACACTTTGTGCGATGGGTACACCTTTAGTTGCAACTGTCATAACGGCATCAATTTTTTGGTCTAAGTACTCTGTTGCAATCAAGCGTCCTACTTGACGTAAAACGTCAGGACGGCCAAGTAAATCAGATAGATAGACATAGCCACCAGGTAATAACCGATCTTTTTCTGATAACTCCTCAGTCATTGATTCAATAAATTCACGTGCTTCTGCTTCATCAATAGATGGAATAAAACGTGCACCGCCAGCTGCGCCAGGAATTGTTTCTAGCGTTCCCGTGCCTCGCTCTCTAACTGTACGTTTTACAATCGCAAGATCTTCACTGATTGATGATTTAGCTGATTCATAGCGTTTTGAGAAATACGTCAAAGAAACCAACGTATGTGGTCTTTCTAGCAAATAACGAGTCATATCAATTAATCGATCGCTTCTTCTTGTTTTCATATATATATCAGGCCTTTCTTTTAAACATATCTAGTATTCAAAGTGTGATTTTCATTATAACCCGTTTTACCGAATAATAACAGTAAAATGCCAAAATATAATTATTAACGTTCGGTTTTTAATGATTTTCTAATAAAAAAACAAGCTATTTTTAAAAGTAGCTTGTTGATTGTTAATATTCGGTTTTATTTTTGTTTATTAATTTGAAGTCTAACGGATATAACTTTAATAATACTGCATATAATGAAAATCGTAATGAATAATAGCGTAATCGTTGCGCCAGGCGGTGTATTAAATTGGTAAGATGACATTAATCCGCCAACCATCCCTATTACACCAACTATCACACCAATTATAATAACCAGATTAAAGCTACGACCCAATCGCATTGCAATTGCTGCAGGTAAAATCATAATTGCAGAAACGAGTAGTGCCCCGGCAATTGGCATCATTATAGCAATCGTCACACCTGTAACTGCGTTAAAACTAATTGACATCAATCTAACCGGTAACCCTTCAGCAAAAGCCGTCTCTTCGTCAAAAGTTAAAACATACATTGGCTTTTTGAATAGTAGGAAGAGAACGACAATTAATACAGTTAAAATTGCTAAAATGATAACCTGCGCTGAACTAATCGTCACAATTGAACCAAATAAATATTGCTGTACACTCATTGAACTGGCACCTTGATTTAAACTCATTAAAACTAAGGCAATTGATAGTCCGGCAGACATCATAATGGCAATTGAAACTTCTGAATACGTACGGTATAAATTGCTTAAAAATTCAATTAAAACTGAGGCAATTAAAACCACAATCAGTGTGGTAATTGTTGGATTAATATTAACAAACAATCCTAACGCGACCCCTGCTAACGAAACGTGTGACAATGTATCTGCCAAAAGCGATTGCCTTCTTAAAACTAAGAATAATCCCAATAACGGCGTAATTACTGCCATTAAAAGTGAAGCAATTAAAGCTCGTTGCATGAATCCATCGAGAAACATCTCCATTGTGAGTCCTCCTTTCTAACTAATTTAATGTGACGATCAATATATTCTGAAACATCTTCATGATCATGCGTTATCATCAAGATACCTTTATGATGCGTATGGGCTTCATGTTGTAATAATTCGTAGAAATCGTGACGCGATTGTTCATCCATCCCTGTTGTTGGTTCATCTAAAATAAATAAATCAGGATCTGCTGCAAAAATACGGGCTAAACAAACACGTTGTTTTTGACCACCAGATAATTCACCAATTTTATGATTCTTAAAGTTCCACATATTAACTGTTTCAAGTGCTTTTTTTATATGTTCATGATCATTTTTATTCAGACGTCTTAACCAACGATTTTGTTGGTAACGGCCTGATGCTACTAGTTCATATACTGTTGACGGAAACCCCGCATTAAATGATGAAATCTCTTGTGGGATATATCCGACACGTAATTTTTTATTATCTAAATTAGTTTTAGAAATTTCAGCAGTTCCTTTAGCCGGATGTAATAGGCCAAGTACATTTCTAATTAAAGTTGATTTTGCAGCACCATTTTCACCAGTTAAAATGACAAATTCACCCGAATCAATGTGGAAATTAATATCTTGTAAAACAGGTTCTTCATCGTAATAAAAGGTAAGATCTTTGACTTCAATATATTTCATCTATTCTCCTTATTTAACAACCGTTTTTAACGATTTTAAATTATCTTGCATAACTGAAAGGTATGTTTCTCCATTTTCGATTTGAACTTTTGATAGTCCTTCAATTGGATTCAATCCTTTAACCTTAATATTTGTTTCTTTAGCTAGCATATTCGCAATTTTACTAGAATCATTAGATTCAGTAAAAATGGTATCTACATGATACTTTTTAATATACGTTTGTAGCTCTGCCAAACGTCTTGGACTAGGTTCTTCATCCGAAGAAATACCCGCAACCGCAACTTGCGTTAGTCCATATTGTTTTGCCAAGTAAGCAAATGCAGCATGTTGCGTAACAAATGTTTTATTCTTAGCATTTTTAAATGTCGTTTTATATTCTTGATTTAATTCCGTTAATTTTTTCAAATAAGCATTTGTTCGTTTTACATAATACTTTTCATTTTTAGGATCTTGCTGAATTAATTCATTTGAAATGTTTTTAACCATTTTTTTTGCGTTTTCAGGATTTAACCAAATATGAGGGTCATAATTATTAGTCGATGAAAATGAACTTTCCTCTTCTTTATTAGCTAATTCAGCCTCTTCACTTTTCAATTCTTCGTTCTCATCAATCATTTTAATTGAATGACTAGAATTTAAAATCTGCGTTTGTTTTTCATCAATACTTGATTTCAAACTTTTAACCCACGTTTCCATATTATTACTACTATAGATAAAGATATCTGACCTCGCAATTTTACTAATATCCTTTGCACTAGGTTCGTAATCATGCGGTTCTGTCCCGGCAGGCATCAACATTGTTATATCTGCGTTATCGCCTGCAACTGCCTTAGTAAATTCATACACTGGGTAAAATGTCGTGATAACCTGTAATTTATTAGACTCTTTCTTAGTTGCCCCTTGCCCACACCCGGTCAATACAACAACTAACATCGTGAGTACTATGCTTACTAAAATTAATTTTTTTTGCATGGTTTCTCCCTCATTTTTTCAAATCGTAATCTAAATAGTAATCAATACCATTACCGACAAATATTAGAATATCATTTTAGGTACAGCTACGTCAACTTTTTTAAGTGTCACTACGGTGTTAAGCTGTCATTCGTATAAGTTCATCTTGTTATAATAACTGTATTTAAAGTCGACCTGTCAGCAAGTGAACCGTTTCCAATTTAAAAGTGAACTATATCATTAGAATTAAATATAATTTACTATTAATATCTTGCGCGCAAAAAGACGCAACATCATAACTAACCATTAGTTACGATGTTGCGTCTCATTATTTTATCTGGTAACTCTTATTTTACTCTAGAATATCTTGATATAATTCTAATCCTAGCCTATTCATTCCCGGAATCTGCTTATCTTCAGTTCCCGATTCTGACATCGCCACAACTATAAATGCCTTTTTATCTTTTTCTATAATGGCAGCATCATTTTGAATACCATATTCGTTGTATTCGCCTGTCTTATTATAGACTGTAACACCAGTTGGTAAGGACGATGGTAATTTAGTTAGATTTTTATTTTCTTTTAGTAAATCTAGCATTGCCTGATCCGATTGGTTAGACACTAATTTATGATTATACATTTTTTTAAGAATTTTACCCATATCTGTTACTGACGTTTTATTATCGATTCCTGAATTAAGGGCATCTGTATCCATCATTTTTCTTTTAATTGTTGTATTAATTGCGCCTAATTTTTTAATTTCTGTATTAATTGAAGCAAATCCACCAAGTTTATCAATCACAATATTTGCAGCAGTATTATCACTGTCATCAATCATTTTTTCTAATAATTCTTTATATGACAATCTAGTACCTGCGCTCATATTCTGGATTTCTCCCGTTCCACCGACCTTATCCGATTCTGATAAAACATAGCTATCCTTTAGGTTGATGGTCCCTTCTTTTTCCATAGAATAAGCTGTAATTAAAATAAATAATTTAATCATGCTGGCTGATCCTTGCGCATGATTATTTTCAACTACCGGTGCACTACCATCTGTTAACGAAACGTAGACCGAATTTTTTCCATCAACGTCATCCATATATGTTGCAATATCATTCTTAATTTTAACTTTATTTAGTACTAAACTATTTTCTGAAGATTGCGTTTTTTCCGATGTTTTCTTTTCTTTTGAGCTAGATACTGCAGTAGTTGTTTCCTTCGTCGGTACACTATCTTTGTGCGTTAACTTTCCAGCTATAAGATAACCGCCACCCGCTATAATAACAAGTAAAATAATTCCTAAAACTATTTTCATCGGGTTGTTATTTTTAGCTCGTTTTTCTGTTATTTCATTGTTTACTATTGGCGCTGCTACTTTATTAGTATCTTGCGCTTTCGGATTAAATTTAAAGCCACAATTATTGCAAAATTGATCCTCAACCTTATTTGCTATGTTGCATTGCGGACATGTTTTCATAGGAGCAACATTTTTATTTTCTAACGGTTGCCCACAATTATCACAGTATAATGCATCATTTTCATTCTGAGACCCACATTTCGAACAAATTTTCATATCTTCACCTCGTAATTTTTAGGACTTTAACTTATCCTTCATTACATCCCTATTTTTTCTATATATGTACTCAATATCTGTTACTCATAAACTAACTATCAACACTTATGTTTCCTCCATACCTTTCCCCAAATATGGCTTTTATTCTCCCAAAGACAATCCCCCATTTTCTTGCAAATTAGATTAATCTAACACGCTACATTAAATCATGTCTTAGTTATAAAGTTAACCTATATTAGGTAGTATGTAAATAGAAGGATGCGTTCTTAACTAGTCGCTTAATTAGTCATTATCTCCAATTTTTTAATAAAAAAAAGTGCTATCACAAAGTGACAACACTCTCTTCCAACAATAGCTGTACTAAATCCACTAATCTTTAATTTCTGCACCCAGAGAATCCTTAAAATGTGACAGTGCCCATACATGTCCAGCTTGATTAAAACTAGCTGTCGCCTTTTCATGAATGACAATCTTATAGCCCAAATTATATGCGTCAATTGCGGTATGCAAAACACAAATATCTGTGCAAACACCAATTAAATGCACTGTTTCAATTGACCGAGCTCGTAATCTTAAATCTAAATCCGTTCCCGCAAAAGCACTATATCTCGTTTTATCCATCATATAAACATTTGATTTATCTTTATGCGCCTGATACCAAGGCTCCAACTCACCATAGAATTTACGACCGTTTGTACCTGCAATATTATGTGGTGGAAATAAATTAGTTTCTGGATGAAATGGGTCATTTTCATAATGAATATCAGTTGCTAAAACAACATAATCACCTTTTTGTTCAAACTCATTCATTAATTCTATCACTCGAGCTTCAATCTCTTGAGCAGGTTTTCCCGCCGTTAAGTGTCCATCTGTCGCTACAAAATCATTTGTATAGTCAATTTCAATTAAGGCTTCCACAAGTTGTCCCTCATTTTCAGTTGTATTTAATGCCTTCAACATAACAAATTATGCTAATTATCGCAATAAAATCAACTTAACGGTCTCACTAGGTAGACCTCTTCACAGAAACCTTTTAAACTATTGTAGACGTGCTGTGCTCGACTTTTTTTACGACATATCGCAAATACAGTTGGGCCTGATCCACTCATTTCTGCTGCATCTGCCCCAAATTTTATCATTTTTTCTTTTAAACGTGTAATTTCGGGATGACGTTCAGCTGTAATCGGTTCAAGCGCATTACCTAGATTATCAATTATGGCATCCATATCGTCGTCCTCAATTGCATTCACAACGGCGTTTACATTTGGATGAGTGAGTCGCGTATAATCAATTTGTCTAATAATAGTTGGTGTTGAAACACTAATCTTAGGTTTTGCAACCACTAACCAAACAGGGGGTAAGTCTTTTAAAATAGCAATCTTCTCACCACGACCCGTTACATGAGCCGTTCTACTATAAACGCAGTAAGGCACATCAGAATCAATTTTTAAACCAATTTTTGCCAACTCTGCTAAAGATAAATTGAGTTTCCATAATTGATTCAAAGCACGTAAAACGGCTGCTGCATCTGATGAACCGCCACCTAGCCCAGCAGCAACTGGGATTTGCTTCTTGATATGTATTTGGGCACCTTTTTTAATCTGAAATTTATCCTGTAAAATTTTTGCTGCTTTATAGGCTAAATTTCGGTGATCACACGGTAAAAAACCACTATCAGTTTCCACTGTAATGTCCGTTCGATCGTCTAGCGATTTGATATGTAAGTAGTCTGCTAAATCAACTGATGTCATCACCATTCGCCATTCTTGTTCACCATCTTGATGGTTAAATGGGGTGTCTAAACTCAAGTTGATTTTAGCTGGGGCTTTTTCACGAATCTCCATGTTCTCACCTAATCCTATAAGTCCTTAATTAACTCTAATTATACTAATTATTTCTAAAAATAAAAGCCTAAGTTAAGATGTTCTAAAAACATCCCTACCTAGGCTTTTATACTTATTTTTAATCTTCAAAATCAATTTCAATATTTTTTGTTAATACGTCTGTGTAGCTATATGAAACGCGCTCGAATGAATTCTCATCTTGGTTTAAATCGACTACAAAAATAGCTGGGAATGTTTCGCGTAAAATCCCTTTACGTTCTGTAGTTTTCTTTCTACCGGCTTGAGCAACTACCGTTAAATTTTTTCCGACTTGGGCATCTAGCGTACCTTTGATGCTGGCTAAAGTTTCTGGCATGATGGGCTTCACCTTCTTATGTGAAACATCATACCATAGTTTCACAAGATTTGCAATTATACCACATCGAACATCAGTAGTTCAATAAGAAGTTAATTAAATTTCTCTTCTACTTTGATAAGATTGTTAGATAAAACAATAAATTCATGAATACTTAGTTTTTCAGCACGAATTTGAGCAGAAATTTCTGATGCATCCAATGCTGCTTGTAACGCTTCACGAATTTCTGGTGTTTTACCATAAATTGATTGTAAATTATTCCATAAACTTTTACGTCGATGTTGGAAACTTCCTTTAACTAATTTAAAGAAGACCTTTTCACTAATTGGGCGTTCAACGTCGCCTTCTTTTTGATTCAAAACAATAATAGCTGAATCAACATTAGGTTGTGGAATAAAGACGGTTCTTGGAACAACGAATGCGACTTCAGCATCCATTTCATATTGAACGGCTACCGTTAGTGATCCATATGTACGACTACCTGGATCAGCTGCAATTCGTTCTGCCACTTCTTTTTGCATCATAACAACGATTTTATCTAATTTAACCGCCGTTTCTAGTAAATGCATGATAATGGGCGTTGTAATGTAATAAGGTAAATTAGCGACTAATTTTAATGGATGCTGTCCATCAAAATGTTCTTCTACTAACGCTGGTAAATTAGCTTTTAAAATATCTTGTTCCACGATATCAACATTATCATATGGACTTAGTGTTTCGCCAAGTACAGGAATCAAATTTTGGTCAATTTCAATTGCTAAAACATGATGTGCACGTCTTGCTAATTGTTCAGTCAATGACCCAATACCAGGTCCGATTTCGATAACGTCATCTTCAGCCGTAATATCTCCGGCGTCCACAATATTCATTAGTACGTTTTTATCTGTTAAAAAATTTTGGCCTAAACTCTTTTTAAAAGTTAAACCATAAGTTTCCATAATTGCTTTAGTTCTAATAGGTGAAGCAATGTCTGGCACATCATTGTTAGCCATGTTTTTCCTCCGTTATTGTCTCGTTAATTTCTTGCAATGCGTCGACGAACTCTTCTGGTGAAATTTGAAATAGTTTCAATCGATTGTATAATTGTTTTCCATTTGTGTAACCAATTTTGAGATACTCACCTAATTTTTCACGCTTAGCTTTGGCATCCGGTCCGGCAATCAATCCTGCCGTTTGTAAATCCTCTAAGCTGATCAATGTTTCGCCATCAGGCATTTCTGTATACAAATGATCTAGCGCTTCACGAATCGCTTCAACTGAAGCATGTTCAACGCCTAAACTCCCTTTATGATCTGGGACAGCTTCACTTTTTTTCAGAAAAGCATGCTGTACATTTGGAACGCGTGCTGAAATAGTTTTACGAATTTTTTCACCAGAAAAATCAGGGTCCGTAAATACAATTACGCCTCGAGTTTCTTGCAACAGTTCAATTTGATCTAACGTTTCGTCACTAATAGCTGAGCCACGTGTTTCAATCGTATCTGCATTAACAGCTAAATGGATACGTTTTGTGTCATCGCGACCTTCAACTACGATTACTTCTCTAATTTTCTGCATATTACCCTATCCTAAATAAGTTTTCGGCATTTTTAAATGTTGCCGCTGCCATATCAATACTTGAACTCTCTCGAATTTTTGCGACAGCTTCCAAGACGTATCTTGTGTATCCTGGTTCATTGCGCTGACCTCTATAAGGTTCTGGCGTTAAATATGGTGCATCTGTTTCAATTAAAATTCGGTTGCTTGGTGTCACTTTAACGGCTTCATGAACTTCTTTAGCACTATTATAAGTCACAATACCACTATAGGATAAATGCATCCCTAAGTCTAAGAATTTCTCTGCCCATTTTGCATCACCATTAAAGCTATGCATAATGCCACCAATATCACGAATATCAGCTTCTTTCAGGATTGTATAAACATCCTCAAAGGCATCTCGATTATGAATAGAAATTGGTAATTTTAACGCCTTCGCAATCTCAACCTGACGTTTGAAAACTTTTTTCTGCGTTTCAATTGGAGACGTATCCCAATGGTAATCTAGGCCCATTTCACCCATTGCGACAACTTTTGGCGACTGTAATTGTTCTATCAAAACTTCTTCAGTCTCCGGTGTGTAGGTTTTTGCCTCTTCTGGATGCCAACCAATTATAGAATATAAATTAGGATAGCTTTTTGATAGTTCTAGTGATTTCAAAATGCTTGGTTGATCAAATCCAACAATTGCCATTTTAGTCACGTCAAATGCTTTTGCACGCTCAATAACTTCAGGAATTTCCGTTGTAAATTCATCAGAATTAATATGTGTATGTGTGTCAAATATTTCCAAGGGATACCTCTCCTTTCTAGCAGTAAAATGAAGAAGGACTAGAGCAAAACCAAGTTTTGTTTCCAGTCCTTACTTTATTTAGCCTACAATTGCGCCATTTTTAATATCTTCATCAACGGTAATTAATTTCAATTTACCATCGTATTCTACAGATAGAATCATTCCTTGGCTAATTTCGCCTTTCATCTTACGCGGTTTTAAGTTCGCAACAATCACAACTTTTTTTCCTAATAAGACATCTGTTTCAGGATAAAACTCTGCTACACCAGACAAGATTTGACGATGATCAGGATCACCAGCATCTAATCTAAATTTCAATAGTTTATCAGCATTTTGTACTTTTTCAACTTGAATAATTTCAGCAACTTTTAATTCATTTGGCTCAAATTGATCAAATGTCGTTTGAGGTAATGTTAAGTTTAGAGCCACATTTTCTGGATTCCAATCTAAAGAATCCTCTGTATCATTAACTGCCATTGCTTTACGCCCTTTCTTCTTATCTGAAACTGTCATTTGATCTTTAATATAGGCAATCTCTTCTTCAACATCTAAGCGTGGGAAAATAGGCGTTCCTTTTTCAACAACGACGCTGTCCATTGGGAAATCAGAGTAGTTTAATTCTTCAATAGCCATATCTGCCGTGTCTAAACCTAATTGTTCAAAAATTTCTTTAGGTGCATGCGTCATAATAGGTTGGATTAAGACAGCAATCACACGTAAACTAGCTGCTAAATGTACCATAACACTATCAAGTTCAGCTTTACGTGCTTCATCTTTAGCTAAAACCCATGGTTGTGTTTCATCAATATATTTATTTGTTCTAGCAACTAATTTCCAGATAGCATTTAATCCATCTGAGAATTCCATTTTATCCATTAATTCAGTATATTCCGTAATTGTATCTTCAGCTGTTTGACCTAAGTCTCCATCAAATTCAGTTACGTTACCCTTTAATGCTGGAATTTTACCACCATCGTATTTGTTAATCATCGCAACAGTTCTATTTAATAAGTTCCCTAAATCATTAGCTAAATCAAAATTAACACGTGAAACAAAGTCTTCTGGTGTGAAGACACCATCATTACCAAATGGTACAGCGCGCATTAAGTAGTAACGGAGTGCATCCAATCCATAGCGTTCTACTAACATTTCTGGATAGATAACGTTACCTTTTGATTTAGACATTTTACCGTCTTTCATTAACAACCAACCATGACCAAAAATTTGTTTTGGTAAAGGTAAATCGAGCGCCATCAAAATAATTGGCCAGTAAATCGTATGGAAACGCACGATTTCTTTACCAACCATTTGAACATCTGCAGGCCAATATTTATCAAATAGTTCAGTATCATCTGAACCATAACCCAAGGCTGTAATATAATTTGCTAAAGCGTCAATCCAAACATAAACAACATGTTTAGGGTTACTTTTAACTTTTACGCCCCAGTTAAATGTCGTTCTAGATACAGCAAGATCTTCCAAACCAGGTTTAATGAAATTATTTATCATTTCATTTTTACGTGATTCTGGTTGAATAAAATCAGGATGATCTTCATAATATTTTAGTAAACGATCTGCATATTTACTCATTTTAAAGAAATATGATTCTTCTTTAACTAATGAAACTTCGTGACCACTTGGCGCTTTACCACCAACCATTTTACCGTCATCATCACGGAAAACTTCAGCCAACTGTGATTCTGTAAAGAATTCTTCATCAGAAACAGAGTACCAGCCTTCGTATTCTCCTAAATAAATATCGCCTTGTTTAAGTAATTTATCGAAGATATATTGCACAGCTTTTTCATGTTGATCATCTGTTGTTCGAATAAATTTATCATTTGTAATTTCAAGGGTTTTCCATAATTCTTTAATATCACTAGCCATACCGTCGACATAAGCTTGTGGTGTTGTCCCTAATTCTTCAGCTTTTTGTTCGATTTTCAAACCATGTTCATCTGTTCCCGTTAAGAAGAAAACATCATATCCTTTTTGGCGTTTGTAACGTGCTAAGACGTCACACGCAATTGTTGTGTATGAATTTCCAATATGTAATTTACCAGATGGATAATAAATTGGTGTTGTTAAATAAAATGTGGGTTTTTCTGTCATTTTTTAAGACCCTTTCCGTATCGTATTTCATGTGTTTTTTAACATTCGTTCTGTATAAACTCCTTAACAGTATATCATAGTTTTCAGCCGATTTTAAGCAATAAAAAGAGACAGTCCGTGAGTTTAACATAGACTATCTCTTTTAAAATTAGCGTGCATATTTTTGAAATTGACGAATAATCATAATTTCTTTTTCAGATAGCTGTCCATCTAAAATGGTAATTAAAATCCGCCCAACCCGTCTTGGATCTTGTTTCAGTGCCGTGATACTAAACGTTATCGCCGCAACCATCAACGTTAGTAGTAACCCTTCACCTTTTGTGAAAACTGTTCCAAATAACGTTATTGGATTTCCACCAAAAAAACTAGAAAAACCAAAGTAAAACAGAATGAAGTCAAAAAACCGCTGAAAATAAGTTAGCCATTGTAATCTAGTCTTTAGATTATTTAATCGAGTAAAAATTTCACTGTGTTCAATCATTTTACAACAGTCCTTCACTATAATTTAATTTTAAAATCAACTAATTGTGAACCATTAAAATTTGTCAAATATCGATGAAATTCATCCTTTAAAATATAGGGTAACACAGGAACTAAATCAGGTGTTAGTCCGACGTTTTGCTTATTCAAAGCCCATTCAACTGGAAAGTCTGCTAAAATACCTTCTCGTGTTCTTTGTGGATATTGTTTTCCAAATGGTTGTTGTAAAGAGATATGAAATAACGCTATTGTAGCTTGATATTCGTCGTCCACTGACCATTCAAGATAACCCGTTGGTCTACATTGAGAATCGGTAATTTTGATTCCTGTTTCCTCATATAATTCACGAAGCATCCCTGCAAGTTCAGATTCTTGTGGTTCACGTTTACCACCAATTCCATTCCAAAGACCAACATATGGTTTTTTCAAACGATTTAATAATAAAATGTTGTTTCCAGCTGTGATAACAGCTAGATTATATTTTGCTAAATCAATCATTATTCAGCAGTTCTAACTATAAAGCGCATCTTAATTGTTTGCATTAATTCTAACACTGTCATATCGTACGTACGTAAAATAACCTCTTTTGAATCCGCATTTCTAGGTACTGTAATAACAAATGCATTTTGTTGATCATTCTTTTGAATACCAACATAAGCTGACGCAAAATTAACATTACTTTTAAATTCAGAATGCATAATATCAAACAATTGACGTACTTCTAATTTTAATTGACGTTCACTGAAAACTGGTGTTAACGTTGCAAACGTATTTAAGTACATTTTTGGTAATTTCCACGCTTCAAGTTGTGCATCGAAGGCTTTAAATAAGGCAACCGTTGCTCGGCGAGCTTCAAAAGGTGCACGTAAGTCATTAGATGTTAAGATTTCCAATAATTTAAGTGCAGCATCTGTTGCGATAGGGTAAAATTCTAAGAATTTTTCAGTAATTTGTTCCATATCTTCATTTTGAAAGAACACCAAAGCATCTAAAAGTGTGATTAATCGGTACATTCCCCATTCATCTGGGCCGCTACCTTCTTTAGGTTCAGCAGTCACTGTTGCCAAGATTCCTTGATAGAATAATTCTCTAATATTATCATCAATAAACCCATTTTCTTCTTGTAATCTAAAAATAGTCCCATGTAAAACCGTATCATAAAGTTGAACAGCCGTCGCATTGATTTTATCGTCGATATTAAAATCATCCGTTGTCATTTTTAACATTAATTCAGGTGCCTGATTAAGTTGCAAGAAAAAATGGAATAGTTCATGCGAAATCAAGTAATCAGGTGCTGTAATATCAGTCACATTAATAATGAAATTTCCATCTTCTAACCGAGATTCTACTTGTTGATGCTTAATAAACCCAACTTTTTCGCCACCATATTGAATTTTAATTTCTCCATCAAATTGTTCTTTAATTGTAGTAATTAAATTTTGTGTATTTTGGTGTAATGTAATCTCAACCATTTAATTATCCCCTTTTTTTCTTAATTCATTTAGTTTTTTTGTTGCAACCTCTGTATCTGGTCGATTCTCATTTTTTAATAACTCAGTTAATTGTGCCACTTCTTCGTCTACAGCGCCAACTTTAACTGCCAGTGATTTTAGTTGAAGACCCATATGTCCCTTTTGAATACCCTCAGAAACAAGTGCTTTAAGTGCCGCTAAATTTTGAGCTAACCCAACACTTGCAACCAAACTAGCAAGCTCTTTTGCTGATCGAATACCCATCATTTTTTTATTAATTTGAACCATTGGGACAATATCAATCGAACCCCCAACAACTCCTATGGGCATTGGTAATTTAATTATGCCAACTAAATTATCACTGACTATCGACCATTTCGTCAAGCCACGATACTGGCCATCTTGGCTAGCATAAGCATGAGCACCTGCTTCAACGGCACGCCAATCGTTTCCCGAAGCAATGAGAACCGCATCAATCCCATTCATAATACCTTTATTATGTGTGACGGCACGATATGGGTCAAGTTGAGCCACTCGACTTGCTGAGACAATTTTCTTAGCTATGTGTTCACCACTAATTTCTGCAGAATCTAACAACGTAAAAGGAATTGAGCAGCTTGATTCAACTAATGAATCTGTTGCGTAGTTGGATAGAATACTCATAAGGACGTCTTGTTTAAACTGTGTTTGCAGCGTTTCACCAACTGCCTCCATCATTGTATTTACACTATTAGCGCCCATTGCTTCTTGAACATCTACTGCTAAATCTACCGAAATTAGATCAGCTGCTAGTTTTCGAACTCTGACCCAACGTGCGCCACCGCCTCGTTTTACAAGTGAAGGACGAGCAGCATTCGCTATTTTAATTAAATTCAATTGTTGTTCATTAATTTGGTTGATAACGTTATCCGCATCATCAATATTTTCTAAAATAACTTGACCTATCATTAAGCGTGATTTAATTTTTGTTGTAAATCCACCCGCAGATGCAATTATTTTTGCCCCATTATTATTTGCCGCAATTACAGAAGGTTCTTCAGTTACCATTGGGACCGTCATCTTTTTTCCATCAACTAAATAATTAAACGCAATACCTTCTGGCAAGGTAAAATCTGCTATATAATTTTCAGTCATCTGATCCCCTAATTCATGATTAAGAGCATGCGTTTCTATTTCTAATTTTTCATCATCTGAAATAAGATTGTCATTTAATAAGGTTATTAATCTATCATGCCATTTTTTTTGATAAAATTTTATAAATTTTGTCATTACCTTAGTCCTTTTTGTTGTTTTTACTTTTAGTAAGAGAAATAATTGGTTTCTTAGCTTATTTTACGCTATTATAGATAGATAATATATTACTTTTAAAAAAAGGGGCGTACTAAAATGAAAAAAATATTAAGTCTTGCCAGTGTGTTATTGATTGCTCTTGCTTTAACCGCCTGCGGTAAATCGAAAGATACAGCATCCGATGTAACACAAACAAAGGGTACATTAACAATCGGATTAGAAGGTACTTACCGCCCTTATAGTTACCACGATAGTAACAATAAATTAACTGGTTTCGAAGTTGATCTTGGTAAACAATTAGCTAAAAAAATGGATTTAACGCCTAAATTTATCGAATCAAAATGGGATTCATTAGTTGCAGGATTAGATGCTAACAAATACGACGTTGTTTTAAACAACGTTGGTGTTACAAAAGAACGTCAAGATAAATACAACTTTACATCACCTTATATTTATTCAAAATCAATTTTAGTCGTCAAAAATAATAACTCTTCTATTAAAACGATTAAAGATATTAAGGGTAAAAAGATGGCACAAACGGTTACAAGTGAAAATGGAGCCGATGCTGAACGCCTTGGTGCTGATGTTGTCTCAACAGATGATTTTGCAAATACAATCAGTTTAATCCTAGATGGTCGGGCTGATGGTACCATTAACAGTAACGATGCTGTCTATTCATACTTAAAAGAAAAACCTGATACGAACATTAAAACAATTTCAACAGGTTCTGAAATTCCAGCATTAAAAGTTGCTGGCTTAATCCAACAGGACAACCCAAAATTACAAAAAGAATTAAACAAAGCACTTAAAGAATTACGTGCTGATGGCTCATTATCAAAACTATCAAAAAAATATTTTGGTAGCGACATCACAAATAAATAATTCCAAAAGGACTGGTGCAAAATCCATTTTGTCATCAGTCTTTTTTTATTAATAATAGATTAAGAGAGGTTCCGCGTTTATGAAACTTGTTATTGATTCACTCCCAACCATTTTAGAAGCTGGAATTCGCTACACTATCCCTTTGACGATAATTTCATTCGTTATCGGGATCATCATCGCAATTATCACCGCACTAGTTCGAATATCAGATATAAAAAAAGGCAGTACCTTCACCCAAATTTTAAAAGGGATTGGTAAAGCATTCTTTTCATTCTATGTTTGGATTTTCAGAGGAACGCCTTTGATTGTGCAATTATTTATCCTATTTTATGGACTACCTAGATTACCAGCACCTTATACAGTTGAATTCGGCGCATTCAGTGCCGCTGTTATTGTTTTTTCATTAAACGTTGGTGCTTATGCATCGGAAACAATTCGTGCAGCTATTCTATCAATTTCAAAAGGTCAGTGGGAAGCTGGTTACGCCATTGGTATGACACACACAACCGTGTTATTTCGCGTTATTTTACCACAAGCAGCACGGGTCTCACTTCCACCTTTATCAAATAGTTTCATTGGTTTAATAAAGGATACGTCATTAGCCTTCTCAATCACGATTGTCGAAATGTTTTCCGTTGGTCAACAAATTGCGGCAAGAACTTATGAACCTATGACCTTATACTGTGAAGTAGCGGTCGTTTATCTAGTCTTTTGCTCAATTTTAAACGTTGGTCAATATTATCTAGAAAAAAGAACATCGCGTTACATTAAAAATAACTAGGAGGTCTTAACTTTGATTAAATTTGAAAATGTTAATAAATACTTCGACCAACATAAAGTCTTAAAATCGTTGTCATTTGAATTACCAGAAAACGAAACAACCGTCATCGTTGGTCCTTCTGGTTCCGGTAAATCAACCTTATTACGCTCATTTAATTTATTAGAACAACCCGAAGAAGGTCTCTACTCATTAGATGATAAAAAGATCGACTTTACCCAACCAATCAGTGAAAAAACAATTTTGGAAGTTCGTCGTGAAACAGGTATGGTTTTCCAAGACTATAACTTATTTCCTCATTTAACTGTTTTGAAAAATGTTATGGAAGGACCCCTTCACGTTTTAAAGGAACAAAAATTAATTGTTGCACAACGCGCTGAAGAACTTTTAGAATTAGTCGGTCTTTCAGATCGTGCTAATTACTATCCAAGCCAGTTATCTGGTGGTCAACAACAACGTGTAGCTATTGCTAGAGCAATGGCAATGAATCCTAAATATTTATTATTTGATGAACCAACTTCTGCACTAGATCCTGAATTAGAAGCAGAGGTTTTAAGAGTTCTACTTAAGTTGGATATAGAAAAAAAATCAATGGTTATCGTTACTCATAATATGGCCTTTGCAAAAGCTGTTGCCAATAATATCATTTTTCTAGAAGATGGCAATATCTTATTTAATGGTTCACCAGACGAATTTTTCAATCACCCTACAGAACGCATTCAAAAATTTTTATCAGCAATGACATTCGAAGATATTTTACCAAAATAAAAAGACATCAATTTTTGATGTCTTTTTATTTACCTAATTTAGTTGTTAAATAACCTTCTCGGACACCACTTTCAGAAAAAATGACACCAACAGAATTTAAATATTGTCCCAGAACAACAACTGGTGCAATTCCACCTACAATAATATCCGCACGGTTAGAAGCTATACCACTGACTTGTGCACGCTTTTTAGTCGTCAAGCCTACCAAGTCCTCAAAAGTTAATGAAACTGCCTTACGTGACAATTGATAGCCATTAATTGCCTCCGTATTAATTAGCTTCTGTTTTTTGCGGTTTAAACGTCCAATAATTCGATTTGAGCCGCCAAGTAGTACGAGGGGCAACTCCATTGCTTCCTTCAACCACTCCAACTTTTGAAAAGCGGTCACCAAGTACTCCATTAACTGAAATAATTCTTTACTCGTAATCTGTTCATTTTTTAAATATTTTTCGGATAAAGTCACTGCACCAAATGGCAAACTCACAAGATGTACCACTTTTCGATTAACCACATGGATTAATTCACTGCTTGCGCCACCTGTATCCAAAATCAAGCAATCATGAATTGGTAAGGCTTCCATTACACCCATATAATCGTAATAAGCTTCATCATCCCCACTTAAAACTTCAATATCAGCACCAACTGCCTCTTTAATTCGACGTAAAAATTCTTTTTGATTTCGAGCCATTCGTACAGCTGCAGTGGCAATTCCATGTACAGCAACCGGTCCATAAATATCATATTGTTTTTTAAAACTAACTAAGGCTTCAATTGTCCTAGCCATCGCATGTTCCTGTAACACTCGGGATTTCCCCATCCCTTCAGATAATCGTGTTTCCGATTTTAAACGCTTAATTTCTTTAAATTGTCCATTATCAAGTTGTTCGTTAATTGATAATCGAACCGAATTTGAACCCAAATCCAATAAAACAAACTTTTCCATTATTACTCACCTCATACTAAATCAAAGAAACGTTTCACAACCGAACTAGTTAAAATAATTAATTCCAATCGCATCTCTAACTTCGTTCAATGTTTGGTTTGCAACAGCATTAGCTTTATCACTACCCGCTTTTAACATTGCATAAATGGCTTCAGGATCTTTAGCTAATTCAGCTCGTCGTTCACGAATTGGAGCTAACTCAGCTTCAAGTACTTCATTTAAATAACGTTTAATTTTAACATCGCCTAAGCCACCTGCTTGATACTGGGCCTTAAGTTCGGCAACTTTTTCAGTATCTTTATCAAAGATATCAAGATAAGTAAATACCATGTTACCCTCAACTTTACCTGGATCTTCAACATGAATATGATCTGGATCTGTATACATTGACATTACTTTCTTCTTCAATGTCTCCGCATCATCGGCAAGGAAAATCCCGTTTCCTAGTGACTTACTCATTTTTGCATTACCATCTAATCCAGGTAAACGTCCTTGCCCTTTTGGAGGGAAGACACCTTCTGGTTCAACAAGAATATCTTGTTGATAAATTGTATTAAAACTTCTAACGATTTCGCGTGTTTGTTCAATCATTGGTTCTTGATCATCGCCAACAGGTACAACTGTTGCTTTAAATGCTGTAATATCTGCAGCCTGGCTAACCGGATAAACAAAAAATCCGGCAGGAATACTGCGTTCAAAATTCTTTTGTTGAATTTCAGCTTTAACTGTAGGATTACGTTCCAAGCGAGAAACAGTTACCAAATTCAAGTAATAACTTGTTAGTTCCGTTAATGCAGGAATTTGAGATTGAACAAAAATAGTTGATTTGTTTGGATCAATACCAACCGCTAGATAATCTAACGCTACTTGAATTAAACTATTTTTAATTTTTTCCGGATCACGTGCGTTATCTGTCAAAGCTTGTTGATCAGCAATCATGATGAATATCTCATAATCACCAGAATTTTGCATTTCAACACGATTCTTTAATGAACCGATGTAGTGCCCGATATGTAGTTTCCCCGTAGGTCGATCCCCTGATAAGACTACTTTTTTTGTCATATTTACGCTCCCTTTCTATCTATAAAAAAAGTCCTATTGTTAGTAAATAACAATAGGACGACTGTCTCGTGGTACCACCTAAATTGCAGAATAAAATTCTGCCACTTACCGATAAGGAGGTTACCCAAAATTCTCATATATCCAATTCAGTCCGCCACCATACCTTCCAGCAAAATCAGTATGTCCCTGTTCTAGTTGGCGTTCCTACTTCGCAATAATCAATGAATTATCTATTAGTGTAAGTGTAGCGTGTTCAACAGAAAAAATCAAATAATATTAAATACTAGACGAATATTTCAAAAACCTTTAAACTAGGTCAATAGTACAAAGGGGGCATTAAGATGTCAGAAGAAGAAATCGAACAAAATAGAGTTGATTCAATTATTACTGAAATTAATCACCAATCTATTAAAACAGCCGAACTATGTGAAAAAGCACATAAAGAAACCTCATCAGTTGAAAAAAACTATGTAGATAATGCCAAAATCAATACTTTTGAAGTTGATGATAGAATTGAAACGAATGCCGAAGTGCAACAACAGAAACAATTGGTCGCCACGACTATCCAAACTGAAGAAATATTAGAAAAACAGGTTCATACTTTAAAACAATTAGGCGATTCACCTTATTTTGGACGTATCGACATCCAAGACGATGGCGATCCAGAACAGGAACAACTCTATATTGGTCTAGCCTCTCTAGTAGATGATCATCAAAATTTTCTAATACATGACTGGCGTGCACCTATTTCAAGTATTTATTATAACGGCGCATTGGGTCATATTTCTTATAAGACACCACAAGGAACTCAAATGACAGAATTATCCAAAAAACGTCAATTTCAAATTAAAGAAGGTAAAATCCTATCGATGTTTGATACCAATGAAACAATTGGCGATGAATTATTGCAACAAGTTTTAGGCGAACAAAGTGACACACAGATGAAAAATATTGTTTCTACAATTCAACAAGAACAAAACACAATTATTCGAGATACAACAAGTGACTTATTAGTTGTCCAGGGGGTTGCCGGAAGTGGGAAAACATCCGCTATTCTACAACGTATTGCATTTCTACTCTATCACTCAAGAACATCACTAAATGCGGATCAAATTATATTATTTTCTCCAAATCTACTTTTCAGTCACTATATTTCCGATGTACTACCTAGCCTGGGCGAAAAGAACATGAGACAAGTCACGTTAGCCGAATTCTTCTCTAATCGTTTTCAAGGATTAAAGGTTGAAACCTTATTTGAAAATTATGAGTCAAACAATAAACATGCTTCATCTGATTTAAGAGGTAATGCACTTTTAAAAAAAACAATTGAAAATTACTTAAATGCAGTAGATTCATCTGAATTAGCCTTCACAGATATCATTTATGAAGGTATCCCGTTCTTTAAAAAAGAAGAAATCGCTAATATATTTACACATCTACCACATAATATGTTGTCATCAGATAAATTTACCGCAACAAAAAATACACTAACAAAACGATTAAAAACTAGAATTGCCGAAATGGCAGAATCTGATTGGATGCGTGAAGAAATTGATTCGTTATCTGATTCTCAATATGAAACATATTTAAGTGATTATGAACGCGATGAATTTGATAGTATTGATAAAGAAATATCATATATTGGTACCATTATATTAAAAGATCGCTTTAATATTGTATATGATGCGATTTACAATAATTATTTTATTGATATTTATGAGCAATATGCTAAATTCCTTGAAATTACAATTTCAATAGAAGAAAAAAAATCATTCCAATCAAACTTAGAGCTTCATAAAATCACGTTATTAGATGCCACACCACTACTATTGCTACGAGACTTACTAACGGGTGATGGTCAAAATAGAAATATCGAACATCTTTTTATTGATGAAATTCAAGATTACTCTCCGCTGCAACTCTTATATTTAAAAAATTGTTTTCCTAACGCTAAATTAACACTTTTAGGAGATAGTGAGCAAGCTTTATTCTATGATTTAATCTTACCAGCTAAATTTTTAGAAAATTTAAATCATATTTTACAAGTTAAAAAAACTAATTTAATTATTTTAAATAAAAGTTACCGATCAACATTTGAAATTACTAATTTTGCAAAATCATTGCTACCAGACGGAAATAGCATTGAATCATTCACACGTCATGGCGAATTACCTAAAATATACTTTAGTAAAACCCGGGCTTCTGCACTAGCATCTTTAATAGCCCTAATTAAAAATGGTGATACTAATAACCAACCAGTAACTATCATCACTAAAAATTTGGCTGAATGTAAATTACTATATAGTGAACTCAGATCATTAGTAAAATTAACAATGGTTACAGATGGCGACAGAAAAATTCCAGAAGAAACAATAATATTACCTATTTATTTAGCTAAAGGCTTGGAATTTGATTCTGTTATTGCTTTTGATATTTCAAAAAAAAATTATATTTCAAAAAATGATCTTGGTACCCTTTATACTCTTTGTTCACGAGCAATGCATACCTTAACTATCTTTTCCATTGAGTCACTATCTCCGTTGCTTACGAATTCCATAAATAATTCTAGTGTTTTGATTGTTTAAATTTAGGTTGATTTATTTTTAATATTACTATAGACTTTTATAGTAATGCCGCTTTAGCTCAGTAGGTAGAGTATCACCATGGTAAGGTGGGGGTCACCGGTTCAAATCCGGTAAGCGGCTTTTTATTTTACAATCGCATAAAAAAAGGACATTAACAATTATGTTAATGTCCTTTTTTTATTTATTATTAGCATGGCAACGTCCTACCCTCGCAGGGGGCGACCCCCAACTACTCTTGGCGCTAAGAAGCTTAACTTCTGTGTTCG
>NZ_JBXAYE010000006.1:0-88083 GCF_056782135.1 Dellaglioa sp. CoH-56-MRSF-11
GAGTAGCGAAGAGGCTAAACGCGGCGGACTGTAAATCCGCTCCTTCGGGTTCGGTGGTTCGAATCCACTCTCTTCCACCATTATTTTATAATATTGGGTTATAGCCAAGCGGTAAGGCAACAGGTTTTGATCCTGTCATGCGATGGTTCGAATCCATCTAACCCAACTAGCTAAAAGCAGATACTTAGGTATCTGCTTTTTTGTTTTATTTGTTATTTTATTTTTTTTTGCGGTATGATGGAGATAGTAATTAAATATAATAATTGAAATGAGGAAACTATGAAAATTGGATTTATTGGAGCTGGTAATATGGCTCGAGCAATTATTGAAGGTTTAGTAGAAGCAGAATTTATCGCGCCAAAAGAAATTTTGGTACACAGTGCAAGAGAGTCCAGCTATGTACCTTATGCTGAAGCTAATGGCTTTACAGCGTTAGGTAGCAATGCTCAGGTGGTTAGTGAGGCTGACGTTGTTTTTCTTGCTGTTAAACCAATTGTCTTAGGTATGGTTTTAGCAGAAATTAAAGAGTCAGTGAAGGAATACAAACCTATGCTAATTTCTATTGTATCAGGTGTTTCAATCTCTGAAATTGAATTAGAATTAGATAATCATTCAGTTGGTATTTTAAGAACAATGCCAAATGTTAACGCAACGGTTTCCGAAAGTATGACTGCGTTAGTCGGTAATGATATTTTGACAGATAAACAAATGAAACAAGGTACTGATTTATTTGATACTATTGGTGAAACGATGGAGATTGCTGAACGCGATTTTAGCACGTTTGTTGCTCTTGCTGGTAGCTCACCAGCATTTATTTACTTATTTATTGATACGCTTGCACGTGCAGGCGTTAAATATGGCTTACCAAAAGATAAAGCAACTAAGATTGCTGCTCAAGCTGTACTAGGCAGTGCAAAAAAGGTCTTAGCTACTGATGAAGTGCCATGGAAATTAATTGATGAGGTTTCATCTCCGGGTGGCACAACTATTGCTGGATTGCTTGCAATGGAAGAGGCTGGATTTATGAATTCTATTATTAAAGCAGTTGATGCAACTGTGGCTAAAGACAAAAACTAAATTTGATATGACCTTGTTTTTTTGGTCTATACCGATTATACTAAGTTTATAAATTGAAGGGATGGCGGATAAGATGAGTATTGTTTTAAAACATGCAGTTATCTACACGGGTTCAGAAAAAATTGAAGATGCATATATTCGATTTGATAAACAAATTAGTGCAATGGGGCCAATGAGCGAATACAAAGCTTTAGCCTCTGATGAGGTTAGAGATGTAGAAGGGAAAATTATTGTTCCTGGATTTATTGACGTTCACAGCCATGGTGGATATAGTTTTGATGCTATGGATGGTGATTCTAAACAAATTAATGAAATGGTTACCGATATGATTCACGAAGGTGTTACGACTTATTTCGCAACGACAATGACCCAATCACATGAAAATATTGCTAATGCTATGGTTGGTATCAAAAAAGCCGCTGAAGTGAACCCTGTTATTCAAGGAATTCATCTTGAAGGACCATTTATTTCTCCTGTTTTTAAAGGCGCACAGCCTGAAAAATATATTGAGGCACCTGATACAAAGTTATTTGATAAATGGAATGAATTATCAGGACATATGATCAAATTAGTGACTTATGCACCGGAACATAAAACGTCACCTGAATTTGAAGAGTATTGTATCAAGAATGGTATCGTACCTTCAGTGGGCCATAGTAACGCTACTCGCGAAGAAATGAAACATTCTCGAGCAAGTCATGTCACTCATTTATACAATGCACAACGCGAATTTAAGCATCGTGAACCAGGTGTAACTGGACATGCATTTTTAGAGGATAATATTTATACAGAAATTATTGCTGATGGTTTTCATATTGTGCCAGATATGATTAAACTAGCCTATGATTTAAAAGGACCTAAACGTATTGAATTAATTACTGACTCGATGCGTGCTAAAGGAATGCCTGAAGGCTTAAGCGAACTTGGCGGGCAAAAAGTTATTGTTAAAGACAAACAAGCAAGATTAGAATCTGGTAATTTAGCAGGCTCTGTTTTACAATATCAAGATGCATTTAAAAATATTATGAAATTTACTGGTTGTGGTATCGAAGAAGCTGTATTGATGAGTTCTGTCAATCAAGCTAGGGAATTCAATTTAACATCAAAAGGTGCTATTGAAATCGGAAAAGATGCTGATATGAACTTATTTGATGCTAACATGCAACTAGAAAGCACATATAGCTTTGGACGTAAATTTTAATAAAAGGTTAGGAAGGTAATTGTTAATGGGATCTCCCATATATATTCAAATTCATAATGAAATGAAAAAAACAATTGAATCTGGTGAATGGGAAGTTGGCAATCGTATTCCGGCTGAACGTGAACTTGCTGTTGTATTTGGTGTCAGCAGAATGACGCTTAGACAGGCAATTCAAACCTTGGTAGATGAAGGTATTCTAGAACGTCATGTTGGTGATGGAACCTACGTTGCTCGTAAGAAGGTTCAAGAAAAGATGTCAGGTGTGACTAGTTTTACTGACCTAATGGCTGAACAGGGAAAAGTGGCTTCAAGTAAGACGATCACTTATCATGTTACAACGCCTTCATTAAGTGAAATTGAAAAGTTACAATTGATCGATGGCGAACTAGTCTTACGAATGGAACGAATTCGTTATGCTGATGGTTTACCGATTTGTTTTGAAGTTGCTACGGTTCCTAATAAATTAGTTGAGGGTTATAGTAAAACTGAAATTACGAGCTCTTTATATCGAACATTGGAAGAAAAAGCCAATTTAACATTGGGAGGGGCACAACAGACAGTGTCTGCTATGTCAGCTGCTGAAAGCATAGCGGATTATCTATCAATCAAGCGTGGTGAAGCGATTTTGAGGCTTCGTCAAGTTAGCTTTTTGAAAAATGGTGAACCTTTTGAATATGTTCGGACACAATATGTAGGGAATCGCTTTGAATTTTATCTAGAAAAATAAAGTTTAAGAAATTATTAATTGCTCTCTTTCAACCATATCAATGGATGAGATAGAGTAATTTTTTTTTTGAGAAATCTGTTCGATTGACATCAATTTGAGATAACGCTATATTATTTAAGAGCAAAAAATAAATTATCTGAAGGGGTTTTAAGATATGTATTTATTAGTTAATATTTTCGGTGTTGCCATTTTTATTTTAGTTGCATTTGCGTTTTCCAAGAAAAAGAGAGAAGTCAATTGGAAATCAATCGCAATTATGGTCGTTATTAATTTATTTTTAGCTTGGTTCTTAACAAAATTCTCATTAGGACGTGATCTTGTAGAAGGCGCGGCTAATGGGTTTAATTGGCTAATGCAGGCCGCATATCAAGGTATTCAATTTATGGTACCCGCTATGCCTAAAGTAACTGATATGGGATTTTTCATGAGTGTTCTATTACCAGTTATTATGATTGTGCCATTGTTTGATATTTTAACGTACATTGGCGTTCTTCCATTTATTATTAAGTGGATTGGCCGTGGGTTATCAAAAATTACAGGCCAACCAAAATTTGAATCATTTTTCTCAGTAGAAATGATGTTTTTGGGAAATACTGAAGCATTAGCTGTTTCAAGCCTTCAGTTGAAACTAATGAAATCAGAACGGAACTTAACTTTGGCAATGATGTCAATGAGCTGTGTGACGGCTTCAATCATTGGTGCTTATACAACAATGATGCCAGGTCAATATATCTTAACAGCTGTTCCAATTAATATTATTAATGCTATTATTATAACAAGTATTTTAAATCCAGTTGAAGTAACAGAAGAAGAAGATACTATTGCTGAAATGACAGGTAGTAACTCAAATGATTTAGAAACTTCTGAATCAGATAATAAAAGAGAACCCTTTTTCGCTTTCTTGGGTGATTCAATTTTGGGTGCTGGTAAGTTAGTCTTGATTATTGCAGCAAATGTTATTGCTTTCGTTGCTTTAGCAGCCTTGATTGATAATATTCTTGGATTAGTTAATCCAAATTTATCACTTGAAAATATTTTAGGTATTATTATGTTCCCATTTGCTTGGTTAATGGGATTCAATCCTTCAGATGCTTTCGAATTAGCACGTTACATGGGTACAAAATTAGTAACAAATGAATTTGTTGTTATGGGACAAGTATCAAGTACGATTAACTCATTTGCACCTCATTACAAAGCTGTTTTAACTGTTTTTGTTACATCGTTTGCAAACTTTTCAACAATTGGAATGATTATTGGTTGTTTCAAAGGAATTGTGGATAAAGAAAAAAATGATGTTATCGCAAGAAACGTTGGTTACATGCTATTATCTGGTATTCTAGTTTCATTATTATCAGCGGGTATGGTTGGCGTTTTCGTTTGGTAATATAACAATATGTAAAAAAGAACTAAGAAATTTTTAATTTCTTAGTTCTTTTTTTTATGTCCTCTAAATTTTTCTTTGTATATTAGTAATAAGTAACGTGGAATAGCTAGCATTCGAATAAAACGAGTCGGTTCTTGGAATAAACGATAAAGCCACTCAATATGATGATTTTGCCAAAATTGTGGCGCACGATTCACAGTACCCGCTAGAACGTCGAAACTACCACCAACACCCATCCAGATACTATCAGACACTTGGCGATTACGCTGAATAAATTCCTCCTGATTTGGAAAACCTGTTGCAACAAAAACAAAATCAGGCTGAGATATTTTAATGTTACTTACAATATCCTGATCATTTTTGAAATAACCATTATGAAATCCGACTAAATTAATGTTTGGATAATCAGACTTAATCGTTTTGGCAACTTTTTGGATGACCGTTTCGGCTGCACCAACTAGGTATATTGATTTTTGATGACTATTAGCCCATTTAAGCAGGCTCATTAAAGTATCATAGCCAGTGATTCGTTCGGGCATTGGAGTCCCTAAAATTGCTGCGCCTTTGATAATACCAATACCATCTGGTGTAACGTAGTCAGCTTGGTTAAGAATCTTTTTATAATCTGGGTGTTGTCGTGCAAATAGAACAATTTCTGGGTTGGCTGTCACGATAAATCGATTTAGATGAGCTATCGAATCAGTCGCTATCTGAGTTAAAAAAGCGTCATTAGTTGTATTAATAAATTCGATATCTAATATTTTTGTTTTTTTAAATTTATTTGGCATAATATGTCCTCACTTTTTAAACTTTGTCTCATTATAACAGAAGATAAATTTAAAATAAGTATTGAATATGACGGATTACGGAAAAAATGGTAAAATGTAGATTATAATTTGTGTGCTGGAAAAAATTCTAGTAGTGCATTCATTTTAAAGGAGAAACATCATGGTAAAAAATTACCCAGATGATAGCTATACGTTACATACGGACGTTTATCAGATTAATATGATCCAAACTTACTGGGAAAAAAATATTCATAATCAAAATGCTGTATTTGAAGTTTTCTTCAGAAATTTACCATTTTCTAATGGCTATGCGATTTTTGCAGGCTTAGAACGAGCTATTAATTATATTCAAAATTTAAAATTTTCAGAGACAGACATTGCGTATTTAAGAGAAGTGGCAGGATATCCAGATGATTTTCTTGCCTATTTAAAAGATTTTCATTTTCGTGGCACAATCAGGTCAGCTGTTGAAGGGGAAGTTGTTTTTAACGGCGAACCCATTGTCCAAATAGAAGGTCCTTTAGCAGACTGTCAATTAGTAGAAACGGCATTACTTAACATCATTAATTATCAAACATTGATTGCAACAAAATCAGCTCGTATCAAAGCTGTAGCCGGAGATGATGGTGTGTTAGAATTTGGTACAAGACGAGCACAAGAATTTGATGCAGCTATTTGGGGAACACGTGCAGCTTATATTGGTGGATTTGATGCAACTAGTAATGTCCGAGCAGGTAAAATATTTGGTATTCCTATCAGTGGAACGCATGCGCATTCATTAGTTCAAGCATACAGAGATGACTATGATGCTTTTATGGCTTACGGAACAACGCATCGTGATTGTGTCTTTTTAGTTGATACATACGATACGTTAAAAAGTGGTGTGCCAAGTGCAATTAAAGTTGCTAAAGAGTTAGGTGATAAGATTAATTTTGCCGGCGTACGAATTGATAGTGGGGATATGGCTTACATTTCGAAACGCGTTCGTGAACAATTAGATGAAGCTGGATTTACAGAAGCTAAAATTTATGCCTCAAATGACTTAGATGAAAAAACAATTACTAATTTAAAAATGCAAGGAGCTAAAATTGACGTCTGGGGCGTTGGAACTAAACTAATAACTGCCTATGATCAACCCGCCTTAGGTGCAGTTTATAAATTAGTAGCCATTGAAGGTGGCGATGGTAAAATGGTTGATACAATTAAACTCAGTAATAATGCAGAAAAAGTATCAACACCAGGTAAGAAACAAGTATGGCGTATTACTAATAAAGTTGATGGTAAAACTGAAGGAGATTACATTGCACTATCGGATGAGGAACCTCAGAAACAAGACTCACTTTATATGTTCCATCAGCAGTATACCTATATTAATAAGTTGGTAACTAACTATAATGCACGACCAATTTTACAAGATATATTTGTTGAAGGTGAACTGGTTTATAATCAGCCAGAATTGGATGCTATTAGAGAGTATTCAAGAATTCAGTTAGATGGGTTATGGGAAGAATATAAACGTGAATTAAATCCACAAGATTACCCTGTCGATTTATCACAAAAAGCTTATGATAATAAGATGGCTATCATCCAAAAAATTAGAAATAATATGAATAATATTAAATAAGGGGTGTTAATCTTGACTGACTTACAAAAGAAAATTATTGAAACTTTGAAAGTGAAATCAAGTGTAAATATTGCAGAAGAAATTCGTATGAGTATTGATTTTATGAAAGCTTATTTATTGAAACATCCATTTTTAAAATCTTTAGTTTTAGGAATTTCTGGTGGACAAGATTCAACACTTGCTGGGTATTTAGCACAACAGGCTATTCGTGAGTTACGTGAAGAAACCGGTGATAGCAATTATCAATTTATTGCAGTTCGACTACCATACGGCAATCAATCCGATGAATCTGATGCATTAGATGCTATAAAATTTATGCAGGCAGATCAAGTGGTTCGTGTAGACATTAAAGGTGCTACCGATGAAATGGTAATAAGCTTAATGGCAAACAATCTTGAAATTTCTGATTTTAATAAAGGTAATATCAAAGCTCGTCAGCGCATGATTGCTCAATATGGGATTGCCGGGGCAAAGTCAGGTGCGGTTGTGGGAACTGACCATGCTGCAGAAGCAATTACTGGATTTTATACTAAATATGGTGACGGAGGTGCTGATATTACACCACTTTGGCGTTTGAATAAGCGCCAAGGTAGAGAGATGTTAGCTTCGTTAAATGCGCCGGAACATCTGTATTTAAAAGTACCAACAGCCGATTTGGAAGAAGACCGTCCAGCGCTACCTGATGAAGTTGCCTTAGGAGTTACTTACGATAATATTGATGATTATCTTGAAGGAAAGGTAGTTTCAAAAGAAATTAGTGATAAAATTGAAAATTGGTATTTAAAGACAGAACACAAACGACATCTGCCAATTACTGTTTATGATTCTTTTTGGAAGTAAATAGTTGCGTAAGCTGTTTCATTTCAGTTATAATTAAAGAAATCATAGGGGAGTAACTGGCGGTTATCCGCGGCAATGTCACCAACAAGAAAGTTCTTTTTCTGGTATTGCCTTAAATAGTGAGACTTATGTATGTTTAAAGTTCTGCAACATACATAGGTCTTTTTTTGTATTTTGTGAAACTATTATAAGGAGGATTACTATGACAAAAAGGATTTACGCACAATCAGTTGACGAAGTTTTAGCAGGCCAAAAGACAGATTTGGCAGGGTTAACAACCCAAGAGGTTAAAGAAAGAACAGACAAGTATGGATTGAATCAGTTGTCAGAAGGTAAACGTAAAACAATATTACAAAAATTCTTTGATCAGTTTAAAGATTTCATGATAATCGTTTTAATTGTGGCTGCGTTAATTGCGGCATCATCAGGTGAAGTTGTGGACGCAATTATCATCATGTTAGTTGTTGTTTTAAACGCTGTATTCGGTGTTTTTCAAGAATCTAAGGCTGAAGAGGCAATTAATGCGTTAAAAGAAATGTCGACACCTAACGCAAATGTAAAACGAAATGGGCAAATTGAAACTGTAAAAAGTGAAAATTTAGTACCTGGAGATATTGTTTTACTTGAAGCAGGGGATGTTATTCCAGCAGATTTACGTTTAACACAGATTGCTTCTCTTAAAATTGAAGAATCTGCTTTAACTGGTGAATCAGTACCTGTTGATAAAAGTTTAAATTTATTAAATGATGAAGATGCTGGTATTGGCGATCGCCATAATATGGCGTTTATGAATAGTAATGTAACTTATGGGCGTGGTGAAGGAATCGTTGTTGGAACAGGGATGAACACTGAAGTTGGACGTATTGCAGGAATGCTCAATTCTGCCGATGAAATGAAAACACCACTACAAGATAATCTTAACCAATTAGGTAAAACATTAACTATTTTAATATTAATTATTGCTGTTATTGTTTTCTTCGTTGGTCTACAAAATGGAGATAATAGTGTCATTGATATGTTGTTAATTGCGATTTCATTAGCTGTAGCTGCAATTCCAGAAGGATTACCAGCTATTGTTACAATTATTTTAGCACTTGGAACACAAAAGATGGCAAAAAGAAATGCGATTGTTAGAAAATTACCAGCAGTTGAAACACTTGGTAGTACTGACATTATTGCATCAGATAAGACGGGTACATTAACGTTAAATCAAATGACTGTTGAAAAAATATTTATAAATAATGAGTTATTAGATGCCGATAAGGTGGAAACAAATTTAGAAAGTCCACTATACCAGGTGATGTCTTTCAGTAATGACACAAAACAAACATCTGAGGGCAATTTAATTGGTGACCCAACAGAGACGGCTCTAATTCAATATCATTTAGATCATGGATTAGATGTGGATGCATTATTAAGCAGTGAACCTCGAGTTGCTGAAGTTCCATTTGATTCAGAACGTAAATTGATGTCAACAATTCAAAAAAATGAGGATAAATCTTTTTTTGTTGCTGTTAAGGGTGCTCCCGATCAACTATTAAAACGGGTAACACGTTATATTGAAAATGGCGAAATTAAACCGATAACTGATGCACAGCTAGATTATATTATGACTAATAATCATGATATGGCAACGCAAGCATTACGCGTGTTAGCATTCGCGTATCGTGAAATGCCTGCAATTCCAGCGGTATTAGATTCAGAAACTGTGGAAAATGATTTGATTTTTGCTGGATTAGTTGGAATGATTGATCCAGAGCGACCAGAAGCTGCTGCTGCAGTTAGCGAAGCTAAGAAAGCCGGGATCCGTCCTTTGATGATTACAGGCGATCATCGCGATACTGCCGAAGCTATTGCAGTTCGATTAGGAATTGTTGAAGCTGGACAACATGAAGCAATTATTTCTGGTTCTGAATTAGATGATTTATCAGACTCAGAATTTGAAAATAAGGTTGAACAATATTCTGTATATGCAAGGGTATCGCCTGAACATAAAGTGCGAATTGTTAAAGCATGGCAGAAAAAGAATCAAGTGGTTGCTATGACTGGTGATGGTGTGAACGATGCGCCAGCTTTGAAATCGGCTGATATTGGAATTGGGATGGGTATTACAGGAACTGAAGTATCTAAAGGTGCTTCAGATATGGTTCTCGCTGATGATAATTTTGCGACAATTGTTTTTGCTGTTAAGGAAGGACGAAAAGTCTTTTCTAATATTCAAAAATCAATTCAATATTTACTTTCTGCAAACTTAGGTGAAGTATTAACCTTGTTTGTTATGACAATGATGGGTTGGAGTATTTTGGCACCAGTCCATATTTTGTGGATTAACTTGGTAACAGATACATTTCCCGCAATTGCACTTGGTGTAGAACCTGCTGAAAAAGGATTGATGGATCAAAAACCACGTGGACGTAAATCAAACTTCTTCTCTGGTGGTGTGATGCCAAGTATTATTTATCAAGGTATCTTAGAAGGGGCTATAACATTATTTGTTTATTGGTTGGCTTTAACGTATCCTGTTCATATGGGTGATAAATTAATTCATGCAGATGCTTTAACAATGGCTTTTGCAACATTAGGATTAATTCAGTTATTCCATGCATTCAATGTTAAATCAATCCATGGGTCAATCTTCAACCGTAATATCTTTAAAAATGTGACGTTTAATTGGTCAATTTTGGCATCATTTGCGTTGCTCGCAGCAACTATTTTAATCCCCGGATTAAATAAAATGTTCCATGTTAGCCATTTAGATATGTATCAATGGGGTATTGTTTTAGCGGGATCATTCTCAATTATTGTGATTGTTGAAATTGTGAAGCTTGGCCAACGATTATTCAGAAAAAATAAATAAAAGGAAGTTTATATCTTGAAAAAAAGAGTTAATGTAAATTATTATATCAATGCGTTAAATGATGTTGCGCAAGCAACTGAAGAAATGGGTAATTCTTTAAATGATCATTACGAAGTAATGGAAAAAGCCATTACTGCAGGTGACTTTTCTATTGTTTCAGATGATGAATTCACAACTACTAAAGAAAAATTTGTTGAAGGTACAGCAAGTTACCAAGAAAATTTAAGCAAATTAGATGATTTACAAGTACCCATTCCTGTTTTGGGAAAACATAAAAAATTAATTAGTGGTTATCGTACTTTTGTTGAAGGTTGCGATGAGATGACAAGTAGTATTAATGTTGAGAAACATCTTGTCGAGGTTGATGCATTTAAAGCTTCAGAAGAAAAACAAGATAAAGGAATGACGCAAACAACTGATATGATGCAACGTATCATGCAACAAATTTTAGGTTAAATTTAATTAAAGAGATTGATATTAGGAATGGTTGTACTGACGCCTATTATTAGTCTCTTTTTTATGAACAAAAAATATTCGAATTGAGGTCGTTATCATGGAAAAAAACATTATGCCGTTAGTATTAAAAGAGCTAAATCAGTATCGAGAAAAACAAATTAACGCAGTTTTAGGGATGCTTGATGAAGGAAATACTGTTCCATTTATTGCACGATATCGAAAAGAAAGAACAGATAGTTTAGACGAAGTTCAAATTCGTGAAATTGAGACAACTTATAAACATGTTGAGAGTTTAGAAAAACGTAAAGCAGAAGTTATCCACATAATTGAAGAACAAGGTAATTTAACAGAAGCTTTAAAAAATAAAATTAGTTTAGCAAAAAAATTGCAACAGATTGAAGATTATTATTTACCTTTTAAACAAAAACGTCGTACTAAGGCCACTATTGCCAAAGAGGCTGGATTAGAACCATTTGCCAAATGGTTGTTGACATTCCCCCAAACAGCAGCTGAAATTAATCAGAAAGCAAGCACATTTATTAATGTTGATGCTGAAATTTTAACTGAAGAAGACGTTTTTGCTGGGGTACATGAAATTTTAGCTGAAGCATTTGGTGAAAGTGCCGAATATCGTGAGTGGATTCGTAAAGTAACTCAAAAAGATAGTTTGTTTGAAGCAAAAGTTAAAGCTGAAGAAAAAGACGAAAAAGGTATTTATCGTGATTACTATGAGTTTAGTGAATCTTTAAAATCAGTCGTTCCGCATCGTGTACTGGCAATTAATCGTGGTGAAAAAGAGGGAATCTTAAAAGCTTCCGTTGTTGTACCAGAACAAGCAATTATGACATTTATGCATTTTAGAATTATTGGGAAAAATAGTGGTGACGCTGTACCAATCATTGAAAATGCGTATCAAGATAGTTATAAACGCTTTATTAAACCATCAATTGAGCGTGAAATTCGTAAAGGTATGACAGAGGTTGCTGAAGAACAAGCTATTAATGTGTTTGGGGATAACTTATACCATTTACTTATGCAAGCACCATTAAAAGGGAAAGTTGTTTTAGGTTTTGATCCAGCCTATCGAACAGGCTGTAAGTTAGCCATCGTGGATGGTACAGGTAAATTCTTAGACAAATTGGTAATTTATCCACATAAACCTGCAAATGGTGAAAAACGTGCCGCAGCTGCTGGACAATTTAAACAGTTCCTTGAAAAATACCAAGTTGAAATGATTGCAATTGGAAATGGAACAGCAAGTCGAGAATCTGAACAATTTGTTTCAGATATTTTAAAAGAAATCGAACGGCCAATTTTTTATGTCATTGTAAATGAGGCTGGGGCATCGGTTTATTCAGCTAGTCAAGCAGCTCGTGATGAATTCCCAGAACTTCACGTTGAAGAACGCTCTGCTATTAGTATCGGCCGTAGATTGCAAGATCCTTTGGCTGAATTAATTAAGATTGATCCTAAATCTGTTGGAGTCGGTCAGTATCAACATGATGTTGCTGAAAAAAAATTGGATGCACAGTTAGATGTCGTGATTGAAGATGCTGTGAATAAAGTTGGGGTTAATTTAAATACAGCTAGTTCAGAGCTATTAACAAAAATTTCTGGATTAAATTTAACAATTGCTAAAAATGTTGTTACTTATCGTGACGAAAATGGTAAATTTACGAAGCGTCAACAACTTAAGAAAGTACCACGCTTAGGACCAAAAGCTTATGAACAAGCAATTGGATTTTTACGTATTGTTTCTGGGGATAACATTTTAGATAATACTGATATTCATCCTGAAAGTTATCCACTAACAAAGATTTTGTTGAAAGAATTGGGGATAAAAATAACTAATTTGGGTAAAACTGAGACAAATGACCAATTAGCACAGACAAATGCTGAAAATTTGGCACAAGTTGTGGGTAGTGGTGTGGAAACAGTAGCAGATATTCTAGCTAGTTTACAAAAACCAGGCCGTGATTTACGTGACGATATGCCGGCACCGTTACTACGACACGATGTGTTAACAATTGAGGACTTAGAACCCGGCATGTCATTACAAGGAACCGTTCGGAACGTAATTGATTTTGGTGCGTTTGTAGATATTGGTGTTAAACAAGATGGACTTGTCCACATTTCACAATTAACAGATAAGTTCGTTAAGAAACCAAGTGAAGTGGTTGCGGTTGGGGACATAGTTACAGTGTGGGTAATGGAAGTTGATTTGAAACGTAATCGCGTTCAGTTAACAATGAAACGACCAACGGATAAATAAGATGACTGATTTTGAATTAACAGCTTTAGTTCAAAACTTATCCACAACTTTTTTTAAGCAGCCATTTATCCACAAAGCAACATTTAATAAAAGACTACGAACGACGGGTGGACGGTATCGATTAAATGACCATAATATTGAAATTAATCCTAAAATGCTGACGGAACATGGTGAGGATATTTTAATAGGTGTTATCAAGCATGAATTATGTCATTATCATCTGCATATTGCTAAAAAGGGTTATCAACATCGTGATCATGATTTCAAACAGCTACTGACAATTGTAGGTGGTAGCCGGTTTGCCCCTCTTGGTCCAAAACAGGCTAAAAAGAAAAGAGTTATTCACTATCAATGCTCTAATTGTGGACAACAGTATCAACGACAAAGAAAAATTAACCTGTCACGCTACGTTTGCTCGAAGTGTCGAAGTAAGTTAATTTTAATGGAATACTAATTTATTTTAAATGGGACTTGTAACAAGGAACAATTTTTGCTACAATTATGATTGTTCTTGCGAGTATGGCGGAATTGGCAGACGCGTCAGACTAAGGATCTGGTGGGATAATATCCCGTGATGGTTCGAATCCATTTACTCGCATAATAGTTTTACTTAAAAGCACTCGACCTTGTTACTATGGGGTTTAGTGCTTTTTTTAATGAAAGATTGCCATACTGGCGTATTATGAAATTAAAGAATTATTAAGCGTTAATTATTTTGGTGTCTTAATTTTGCGATTATTGATAAAATAGAATGAATTAAACTTAACGACTGGGAGAATGGGTAAATTGAATAATTATGTCAAAATAAAAAATATGGCACATTTTGTGCCGGAACGAATTGTGACAAATAATGAATTAGCTAAATTTATGCCAACCTCGGATGAATGGATAGTGGCGCATACTGGGATTAAAACACGACACTATGCAATTGATGAAAATACATCAGATTTGAGTACAAAAGTAGCAAATGAACTTTTACTTAAATCTGGGTATGAAGCCACAGATATTGATTTAATTATTATTTCCACAATTTCGCCAGACGCCTTAACACCATCGACAGCTGCGATTGTTCAAGGAAATATTGGCGCAATGAACGCCTTTGCTTTCGATATTAGCGCTGCTTGTGCGGGATTTATATTTGCTATGAGTACCGCAGAAAAGTTTTTACGTACAGGGCAATACAAACGGGCAATTGTGATTAGTGCAGAAGTTAACTCAAAAATGATGGATTTTAAGGATCGAACAAGCGCTGTATTTTTTGGAGACGGTGCAGGTGGTGCTCTTCTTGAAGCCTCAAATAATTCAGCGGATGAAAGCTTTATTGCTGAAAAAATAGAAACAAATGGGCAAAAAAAGGATGTTATTCATAGTGGACGTATTGAACCATTAAGTGATGTTAATGAAGATAATTATCCAACAATAGATGCATTTTTCCAAGAGGGACGAGATGTGTTTGAATTTGCTACAACAGTTGTGCCTAATCAGATGAAACAATTACTTAAAGATAATAAGTTAAAAACAAGTGATATTGATTTGGTTGTTTGCCATCAAGCAAATTTAAGAATTATTGAAACAATTGCTGATGAGTTAGGGATGCCAATTGAAAAATTTGCAACAAGTGTTATTCATCACGGAAATACATCTTCAGCCGGGATTCCAATGGCCCTAAATGAAGCAATTCAACAAGGGTTTACGGGTGGTACAGTTTTATTAACTGGATTTGGAGCTGGCTTAGCATATGGAAGTTTACTAATAAAAATTTAAGGTGTGTGCAAATTAATGAAATTTAATGAAATTAATCAATTATTAGATAAAATTGCGACAATGCCATTTTCTCATGTTGAAATTGAAGATGGTGACTTTAAAGTAGTTGTAGATCAAGAAAAAACAGCCGAAAAAATAAAAGTAGCAACAAATATACAAGAAGATGATAGTGACACCATTTTTATCGTTAAAAGCCCACTTGTTGGGTTAGTTCATTTTGATAAAATGGGAACAATTGGGACTAAAATTATTAAAAAGCAGGTTATTGCTCAAATTGAAAGTATGAAATTATACAATGATATCCAATCGCCAGTGACAGGTATCGTACTTGAACAACTAGTAGATGATGGTGAATTAGTCGAATTTGATCAAGAGTTACTTAAAATTAGAATAGATGGATAGGTGAGTCATTTGTTTCGAAAAATTTTAATAGCGAATCGTGGAGAAGTGGCTGAACGAATTATTCGCGCTTGCCAAAAATTAAATATACAAACGGTCGCTATTTATTCAACAGTGGATGCACAAAGTCGATTTGTTGAACTTGCTGATGAAAAAATTTGCATTGGGCCAGCCTTAGCAAAAGATTCTTATTTAAATCGAGAGAGTATATTGATGGCAGCATTAAGTTTAAATGTTGATGCAATTCATCCAGGATACGGGTTTCTATCAGAAGATGCGCATTTTGCACAAATGTGTATGGAATGTGGTATTACTTTTATTGGTCCGGAAGCGGAATTAATCCAGCAACTAGCAGATAAAGATAAATCTCGTTTGTTAGCAATTGAGAAAGGGGTACCCGTTATTCCTGGATCTGATTTAATTACTTCTAACGAAGAATTGATTGAGCAAGCAAATAAAATTGGATTCCCACTATTAATTAAAGCTTCACATGGCGGAGGCGGCAAGGGTATCAGAGCAGTTGAAAGGAAATCTGATTTGTTATCTGGCGCTGAGATTGTTCAGCAAGAAGCAAAGGCTTCTTTTGCTGAGGGAAGTTTTTATCTTGAAAAAAAATTGATAAACGCGCGGCATATAGAAGTGCAAATTATCGGTGATGGGCACCATGTTCAAGTGTTAGGAAATCGGGATTGTAGCTTGCAAAATCACCGACAAAAAGTGATTGAAGAAAGCCCATCAGTTGTCTTAACTAGTGAGCAACAAAGCCAACTCTACTATTTTACGCGTCAGTTAATCAAAAATTTACATTACGTTGGATTAGGAACTGTAGAATTTTTATTTGCGAATAATCAATTTTATTTTTTAGAAATGAATACACGATTGCAAGTCGAACATGGTGTTACTGAAGAAACTGTTAAAATGGATGTTGTTCAACAACAGTTGTTAGTTGCTGAAGGTAAAGAAGTATTGAATAATGATGTAGAAATGAATGGACATGCAATCGAATGTCGATTATCCTTAATTCCAAGTGTGAAAACTAAAATTACATGTTTTGATTTTCCTAAAGATATTCGAATTGAAACGGGTTATGGTGTCGGTGACACCATCTCTGCTTTCTATGACGGACTATTAGCAAAAATTATTTGTCATGCTGAAACGAGAGAATTAGCTATTTTAAAAATGCAAAAATCACTTGAATCAATTTATATTTCAGGAATTGAAACTAATTTAACGCAATTAAAAATAATTATAAAATCACAAGAATTTATTGAAAATACCATTTCAATTGATAGCAAAATTTAAAGGCGGTGGCGGTAATGAGTCATTATCCAAAGACAAATCAATGGCAAAAGTGCCGAAATTGTGGGACGCATTTACATGAAAGTGAATGGGCACCTTATTTTATTTGTCCTAAATGCCAAACTTATAAACGCTTGACTGCTATGGAGAGAATTGCTATTTTAACAGATGAAAACGGTTTTGAGGTAATAAATGTAGCAAATAAAACAGAAAATAAAGCACAATTTCCAGGTTACTCAGAAAAACTGGAACGTGCTAAGCGTTCAACGACATCTGATGAAGCCGTTATTGTCGGTGAAGGTAGCATTGATCAACAACCATTGATTTTAGCAGTAATGGATAGTTTTTTTATGATGGGATCATTGAATACGACGGCAGGGACTAGAATTAAGTTAGGGATGCAAGTCGCATTAGATAAACGACTGCCATTTGTAATCGTTACTGCTTCTGGTGGTGCAAGAATGCAAGAGGGAATTTATTCGTTATTACAAATGAATTCGATTCTTTACATGAAACAAAAACTAGATAATGCAGGGTTATTAGTCATGTCCCTATTGACGGATCCAACAATGGGTGGTGTCAGTGCTAGCTTTGCACTAAATAACGATATTGTATTAGCTGAAAAACAAGCTAAAATTGGCTTTGCTGGTGAAAGAGTGATTAAACAGACGACAAATGAAAAGCTACCTGCTAATTTTCAAACAGCAGAAGGTTTATATGAAAATGGATTTGTTGATCAGGTTATTGATCGGAAAAACATAAAACAGATTCTTAGTCAGCTACTACTATTACACGTGTGAGGGGATATTAAAAATGGACTCAGATTTTTTAAAAAAAGTTCGATCGAATGATAGATTAAGTGCTAAATTTATTATTTCTAGTCTATTTGATGTGTTTTTCGAAAATCATGGTGATCGAGTTGGCGAAGAGGATGCTTCCATTATTGGTGGGATTGGACTTTTTCATAAGTGCCCAGTGACAGTTATTGGCATTAATCGGGGCGTAAATTTAGAAGAACGTTTAGCCTATAATTTTGGTGCCGTGAAGCCAAGTGGGTATCGAAAAGCAATGCGATTACTAAATGAAGCTGAAAAATTTAAGCGACCTGTTGTAACGCTAATTAATATGCCCGGCGCAGATGCCAGCGTTAAATCAGAACAAACAGGACAGAGCTATATTATTTCTGAAATGATTTTAAAAATGGGTGCATTACAAGTGCCGAATATTGCCATTTTTTTAGGTGAAGGTCAAAGCGGTGGTGCACTGGCTTTAGCAAATGCAAATGCTATTATGATGGTTGAAAATAGCTTATTTTCAGTAGCATCTCCAGAAGCCGTTAGTGCTATTTTGAAGAAAACTAATCCAAATGAGATTGAAACAAGTTTGCCAATGACGGCTACTGAGTTATTTAATATTGGATTGATTGATGTGGTATTGCCAGAAACTAATCAGGCAGCAACAATAAGTCTAATGGACAGTAGTCTAAATGAATTGCTGAAGAACCTAGCGACTAAATCATCTAATGAACTTATTGAACAAAGAGAAATGAAATACCAAAAGTTTTTAGAAAATTGGTAAAAAAGAAACGGACCTCAAATTTTAATTGAGGTCCGTTTCTTTTTTATATCTATTTATTTAGAGAGTTGCTGTTCTAAACTAGTAAAGGCTTGTGTTGATTTGTTTAAACCTAATTGAGAACGAATAGCATTTGAGACGCGTTTCTTTTCAGTCGATGTTGGAACTTCATATGAAAGACCATCAACATCTGTACTTACTCCTTGCAAGAAATCAGAGTGAATTGATTCTGTAGCGGCGCTGTAGTTTGTTTCTACTGTGAGCATATCATTAAAACTAAGATCAGTTACCATGTTTCCGTCAATTGTTTTTAATAATTTTTTGTAGTTTGCGAGTGAATTTACAGATTTAGCTTTTCCGGTAATTGCTGTAATAATCTGTTTTTGACGTTTTTGACGGCCATAATCACCTAGTGGATCTGAATGACGCATTCGCGTATAAGCTAAGGCTTGTTTGCCGTTTAAATGGATTGTCTTACCTTTTTTATAATGAGTTCCTTCAAGTTTAAATGAAAGTAATGGTTTGACATCAACACCACCAACGGTATCAACAATTTTCTTTAATCCATTCATGTTAATTAACATATAATAATCAATTGGGATATCTAATAAATTTTGAACAGTATTAACAGCAGATGTTGAACCATCTTTGCCACCATAGGTATAGGCACTGTTTATTTTTGAAGAGCTTTCATCACTTCCGTCAATTTTAACTTGAGTATCACGAGGAATACTTGTTAAGGTAGTTTTATTTGTTGTTGGATTAACTGTTGCAACGATCATTGTATCCGTGCGTCCTGTATCACTTCGACCAAGTGCGCCAGTATCAGTCCCCATTAATAGAATTGAAAAAGGTTTTTTCTCACTCAAAATACTGGAAACATTTCTTAATTTTTTTGCTTTGGTTTTCTTGTAAGTTTTTGCGACGGTATCTTCAGTATGTGTGAATACTGAATAGGCATATACACCTCCAGAAGCAATACCTAAAATCATAATTATCAATAGTGTCCACAGTATTGGATGCTTATTTTTATTGCTTTGAGAACTGCCTTTTATTGGAGATGGCATTCCCAAGTTATTATTTTTAGCCATATTTATTCATACCTTTCATTACATTAATTAAGCTGATTATACGATAAAAAAAGGGATAAAAAGCAAAAAAAATTTTTTCTTACGGTATTATTAAATAATTGAAAAAATGTAAAAGAATGAAAAGGACAACTTTGATTAATTAAGTAATGTTAAATCAGTGAAAAACGACTAATTGTATTACGCTTTTGTCATTTTAATATAGAACTCGTAAATGCCTATTTAACAACAAATAAGAGGGATAAAAACAATGGAAATGGCCTTTTGTAACATTTGTGTAATCATACTGAAATTAAAAGATGTAAATTAAATTCGAATGTAAACTAACCGTAATGGTATGTACCTAAGAACCGTGCTATTCTATTCTAGTCGAGAAAAACGAATACGCTAAAATTAAATAATAATTATGAAATCAACTAGGAGAGTGCCTTTTGAAAATTAATAGTAAAATTGCTAAAGTAATGATGATGACAGCTACACTTATTGGAATGAGCGCAGTTGCAGAACAAGCTAACGCTTCAGATAGTGTAACTGAACTAACAAGCACGATTGCTAAATTAAATAGCAAGAGCACTAAAGTTGCTGCAAAATTAGCAACAATTAATAGTGAAATTACTTCAACTCAAGCTGAAGTTAAGGATGCTAAAGATACAGCTGCAAAACTTGAATCAGATCAATACAAATTAGGTAAGAAGATCAGCAGATTAAATGTTGAAATTTCACAAAGAGATTCACAATTAGCTGATCAAACACGTGCTTTACAAGTTGATGGAAGTACAGCAAGCATGGTTGAATTTGTTTCAGATTCAAAAAGTGTTGTTGATGCCTTCAAACGTGTGGGAACAGTTACAACATTAGTTGGTGCTGGTCAAAAAGCTGCTAAACAACAAAAAGCTGATAAAGCAGAAGTTAAATCTTCTAAAGTTGAATTAGATGAAAAGGCTGCAGATCAACAAAAAACAGTTAAAGAATATACAAACAAACAAGCTGAACTAGCGGTTAAACAAGCAAACGCAAATACATTAAAAGCACAAATTGATACAAAAAAATCAGATACACAATCATCTATCGATAAAGCAAAAGCAGCAGAAAAAGCTGCTGAAAAAGCAGCAGCAGAAACTAAAGCAGCAAATGAAAAGAACGATGCAGCAGCAGCAGATGCAGCTGCATCAAAAGCAACTGAAGCTGCAAGTACAGATACTTCAAGTAATAAAGCAGTAAAAAGCTCAAATACTTCAGCTTCAAGTGAAAAAGCTGTCACAACTTCAACTACAAATAGTTCAAGTAAAAAAGCAGCAACAAGTGCTGTGAGTGCTTCAAGTCTTGATACAAGTAGTATTACTGCTCTAGCAAGATCATTAACAACAAAGAGCATCCCATATGTATGGGGCGGAAAATCATTGAGCGGTTTTGATTGTTCAGGATTTACTAGTTATGTTTATGCTCATGCTGCTGGAAAATCTATTGGTGGCTACACTGTTGCTCAAGAAGGACAAGTTAGCTATGAATCAGTTTCTCAAGCACAACCTGGAGACTTACTTTTCTGGGGATCAAAAGGATCATCATACCATGTTGCTATCTACTTAGGTGGAAGTCAATTTGCTGAAGCTCCAACTGAAGGACAAAATGTTAAAATTAGCACAATGAGTGCTTACTGGAAACCAGATTTTGCTGGTCGAGTAAAATAAATAATTAAAAGACTTAAGACAACAATGTTGTTTTAAGTCTTTTTTGTTATAATGAGTATTAATGAAGAGTGAAGAAGGTTTTAATAATGGTTGAATTAGTCATGGTAAGACATGGTGAGAGTCTAGCAAATCAAAATAATGAATACACCGGTTGGACAGATGTTCCATTAACGGCTAAGGGCATCGCTGAAGCTAGAGTTGCAGGAACAGTTATTCTTAATACAAATATTCAATTTTCACAGGTTCATACATCTGTCTTAAAACGAGCTATTAAAACGAGTAATATTATGATGGAAGAAATGAATCAACTTTGGATTCCAATACAGAAAAATTGGCGTCTTAATGAACGACATTATGGTGCCTTGCGCGGTTTAAATAAAGATGAAACCAAACGTATCTACGGTATTAAACAAGTAGCCCAATGGCGCCGTAGTTATACGACTATCCCACCTAGTTTATCTGTACCTGATAATGATAGACGGTACAAGCAACGTGTTAAAAGTAGCTTACCAACATCAGAAAGCTTAGAAATGGCATTTAAACGGATTTTACCTTACTGGCAAGATGTCATTGCCCCAGAGTTAAGACAAGGTAATAACCAGTTGATTGTCGCACATGGCAGTACACTTAGGGTATTGATAAAATATTTAGAAAATATTTCAGATGCAGATATTGATGGCGTTGAGGTTCCGAATGGTGTCCCTATTTGGTATACATTAAATGATGATTTAACAATTAAAAGCAAAAAAATTTTAACACAAAAAAAGTAACAACAATTCAATATTGTTGTTACTTTTTTAATTATGCTAATGCACCCATTGGATCCCAAGGAGCAAGGACTTTAGGTTCTTCTTTTAGAATAGCTTGTAATTTTTCTGGTAAGAATTTTTTGTTAACGACAACTTGATAACAATATTCTTCCATCCAGTCATCACTCATAACGAAGAAGCCTTTATTACCAACTTTTTCGCCCCATGAGTTTTCAACTTTCCATTTGGTTGCTTGATCATTAACCAAATCAACACCTGTTAGAACCATAGCATGAGTCATTAGACTCTCACCGTAATCAAGGCGTTCAGCTTTTGATAAAGCTAGATCAATATTGAACAATTCATCTTTATGATAAAGTTCAGTATCCATAATACCAATTTGGCGTTCAGACGATTGACCAACATCACAACCGAACCAGACGCTCTCGCCAGATTGTAATTGTTTGATGGCAACATCTCTAAAATCAGCCATGTTAATGTTTAAATGGCGAATAGGACGCCCATCAACAACATTTCCAAGACGATCAACTGTGTACATATTATTGTAAGGTTTATCATCTGTTGGACCATTAATGATTGAGACGTATTCATCTAAGTCCCAACCGATAAATTTTTCATAGAATGTTTTTGGTGTTAAATTTTTATCAATATGATATTCATTATCAGAATCACGATATTCAAAGTCAAATGTTGCAGGAGGTTCACCAAAACTGTATGCTAATAAACGATAAATTTCAGTAAGTTTAGCTTCTTTGACGACTTCAATTTCTTTTGAACTTGTTCCGGCAGCAACGAGTTCACGTAAATCAACAGCATCTTTTCTTAATTTTAAGTTTAAAGTTGAATTGATTTCGCTTGATTTAGAACTATTATATGTTTCAGGCATCACAGATTGAGGAACAACACCATATTTTTCAATAATTGCAACGATCATATCCCATTGGCCGCCATCTTGTTGTGGAGTTGTCATTAACCATGAAACGGTACGGTCACTAGTTGGTTTATCAGCTGTTTCAAGAACATTTTGATAAAAGTAATTTGCTTTTTCAAGTTTATCCCAGAAGTAAGTGAAATTTTGTGACAATTCAAAATCTTTGGCAACTTTAAAATTTGTTTTCATGTCATGACGCATTGTATTTAATGCGGCGAACATCCAACAACGACCTGATTGCTTTTGGTTAGAAACATTACCAACATCCAGATCAATTGAGAAAACAGGTTCCATTTTAGCTTGGGCTTTTAAATCGTAACTATTTGCTAAAATACCATTTTTTGTAACGGCACGTTCAATAACTTCATGGCTTTCACGTGCATGTAAATTTTTTTGGAATTTTGCGAGTTGTTCTGAACTAATTGATTGTGTCAAAAAAATCACACTCCTATATAAGATTTAAGTACTGTGGCTATTATAATATATCTCGTTAGATTAGTAAACAATGTTAAAAAGAAAAGAAAATTCTCATTTTTAAATAAAATCAATTTGCGTATTTAAAAAGAGCCAATAAAAATTAGCTCTTCTTTAGAATTATTTAATTGTAAAGGTGTCAGAACGTGCGTGTAAAACTTCAGGACCATCTTGACGTCCAACGATAACCGTATTTACACAATCTAAAAATAGACCTTGTTCTACAACACCAACTTGTTTAGCTAAATAATCTTGTATGCTAGCAGGATCGTTTATTTCACCTAAATATAAATCGATGACAAAATTTTTAGAGTCAGTTAAAACATTTTCATTATCAACAGTTCTAAATTTGGGATTAAATCCTTTAGCTTCTAATTTTTTGAATAATTGATGACTACCGTAAGGGATAACTTCAACGGGAAGAGGGAATTTACCCAACGTATGAACCATTTTACTTTCATCAACAATCCACATATTTTGATTTGAATTAATAGCAACAATTTTTTCAAATAAATGAGCAGCACCGCCACCTTTAATACCTTGGAAATGGTCATCAATTTCATCTGCACCATCAATTGTTAAATCAATGTGGTCAACTTCATCAACTGATTTAACTGGAATACCAAGTGATTTTGCTTGTTCTTCAGTTCTAATTGATGTTGAAACACCGATAATTGATAAGTTTTCATTTTTAACACGTTGACCTAATGCATCTACCATAAATTTAACGGTTGAGCCTGTACCAAGTCCAACAACCATACCGTCTTTAATAAACTCGACAGCTTTTTGTCCAACTAATTTTTTTAAATTGTCTTGATTCATGTGTGTCACTCTCCTATTTTTTATTTAGGTGTATAAATTAATTCTAAAAGTTCTGGATGTTCACTAAAATAAAACTTTGTATAAGGGCATAATGGTAAAATAGTTTGCTGATTTAGAATAACTTGTTTAATTAAGTAATCAGTTGTACTTTTTGCAAGCCCTTGATGACGCTGATTGTCAGCTACCCAAGTATGTTCAATGACCATTGTCTGATTAGCATTAATCATGGTAAAACTAATTCGACTAATTAACTCGTCATTAACGTTGTACACGCGTAAATCGGTTTCATTTAGTTGGAAATCCATTTGAACACCTTCCCTTTGAATGTAATTATACCATTAAAAAATGCCCAAAAACTAGCCATTTATGTCATAAATGAGGTAAGATAAAAAGTAAACAGATTACGGGGATAAACAAATGAAAACAAGAGGATTTGAAATTGTTACTAAATATGCAGGGAAAATTGACTTACCCGTTCGATCAACAACAACTTCGGCAGGATATGACTTAGCTGCAGCTGAAGATTTTACATTACCTTCAATCTGGAAAAGTGGATTTTTAAAGGTTTTATGGCTAATTAGGCATCGTGAATCGGTGGCTGAAGAAGAGCTCATTCAAGCAAATAAAATTTTGAAACCTTATTTAATTCCCACAGGAATTAAAGCGTATATGCTAGATAATGAATTTTTATTATTAGCAAATCGTTCAAGTAGCCCCTTAAAACGTGGACTGATTTTACCAAATGGAATTGGTGTTATTGATTCTGATTACTATAATAACGAAAAAAATGAAGGTGAAATTTTCATACAAATTGTTAATTTTAGTTTAAAAGATCAAATGGTAAAAAAAGGAGATCGGATAGGCCAAGGGATTTTTATGCCCTATTTAACTGTTGATAATGAAAAGGTGACCGCTACAAAACGTATTGGCGGATTTGGTTCATCAGGTAAATAGTTATTATAGAATGATTAAGAATTTCAATTGAAATTACAGGTTGTCGTTTATGTGATAAAATATTAACAATAGAATTTATAATGAAAGGGTGGGGAGTTTGTATGGCAAAAGTAAAAACGCAATTTGTATGTCAAAACTGTGGATACACCTCACCAAAGTATTTGGGTCGTTGCCCTAACTGTAACGAATGGAACACGATGGTAGAAGAGCGTGAACAATCACAAAAAGCAGATCGTAAAGCTCGTGTCAGTTTTACTGGAGCTTCTGTTAAACCAGAACTATTAGATGATATCTCAATGGCAGAACAAGAACGTGTTGAAACTGAGTTAGGTGAATTAAATCGTGTTCTTGGTGGTGGTGTTGTACCCGGGTCATTAGTTTTAATTGGTGGTGATCCAGGCATTGGTAAATCAACATTACTTTTACAAGTTTCTGGTCAACTAAGCCAAACTGGCGGAACTGTCTTATATGTTTCTGGTGAAGAAAGTGCTGTTCAGATTAAAATGCGTGCACAGCGCCTCGGTGTTGGAGGTCAGAAATTTTATCTTTACCCTGAAACAGATATGGGTAATATTCGTCAAAATATTGAGACATTAAATCCTGATTACGTAGTCATTGACTCAATTCAAACAATGCAAGAACCAGAAATGTCTGCTGCAGTTGGCAGTGTTTCTCAAATTCGAGAAGTAACTGCTGAATTATTACAAATTGCTAAAACGAATGGTATTACGATTTTTATTGTTGGACATGTAACAAAAGGTGGTGCAATTGCTGGTCCCAAAATTTTGGAACATATGGTTGATACAGTCCTTTATTTTGAAGGAGATATGCATCACACGTTCCGTATTTTACGCGCTGTTAAAAACCGATTTGGTTCAACAAATGAAATTGGAATTTTTGATATGCGTGAAGGTGGGTTATTTGAAGTTGCAAACCCATCAGAAATTTTCTTAGAAGAACGTTTGGCTGGCGCAACAGGTTCTGCTATTGTTGTATCTATGGAAGGAACACGACCTATTTTGGTTGAAGTTCAAGCATTAATCACACCAACAGTTTACGGAACGGCGAAGCGTACAACTACAGGGCTTGATCACAATCGTGTGTCATTAATAATGGCCGTTCTTGAAAAACGTGCAAGTTTATTATTACAGAACCAGGATGCTTATCTTAAGGCGGCTGGTGGCGTAAAATTAGATGAACCAGCTATTGATTTAGCGATTGCTGTTAGTATTGCGTCAAGTTATCGAGATAAAGAAACAGACCCTGCAGACAGTTTTGTAGGTGAAATTGGATTGACTGGTGAAATTCGACGTGTTAATCGGATTGAACAACGGGTTGCTGAAGCACAAAAGCTTGGATTTAAACGAATTTTTATTCCTAAAAATAATTTATCAGGATGGACACCACCTAAAGGAATTACAGTTGTTGGTGTTGCTACACTAAGCGAAGCACTAAAAGTAGTGTTTAGTTAGAAAGGAGGAGTTGTCAATGCGTAGAAATATTATTAAAGGTGTTGTTGCACTAGTCGGCGGTGGAATTGGTGTTAGTTTGCTACCACTTTTTTGGAAATTAGTGAGTATTGCGGAGATTGGTATATTAAATAATAGTGTTGTTAATTTTTTAATAGGTGTCGGTTTAGCTCTTATTCTATCTTTATTTATCATAACGCCACTAGAAAAATTACTGGCAAATATTGAAAATTATTTAACTAATCAAAGCCCAATGATGCTACTAACAGCGAGTGTTTCAACTATTGTTGGTATGGTTATTGCAATTTTAATCTCAACACCATTCTATCGATCAGAAATATGGCTATTGAACACAATTGTACCCGTTTTGTTACTATTTTTACTTGGATACTTGGGTTTTGTTATAGGAACTAATCGTTTGGAGGATTGGCGTAAATTATTTGCATCAAAAAATAAGAAAAGTGATGTCGTTGAAAGTAGTTTACTAGACCGTAATGTCAATGATAATTATCATGAATATAAAATATTAGATACAAATATCTTAATTGATGGCCGGATTTATGATTTGATTAAAACTGGCTTTATTGAAGGAACATTATTAGTTCCTAATTTTGTTTTATATGAACTCCAATATATTGCAGATTCAGCTGATAGTATCAAACGTGTTCGGGGTCGTAGAGGATTAGATATTTTAAATAAACTTCAAGATGAAAAAATCATGCCGATTGAAATGTATGAAGGTGATTTTGAAGAAATTGAAGAAGTAGATAGTAAGTTAATTAAATTAGCTAAAACGATTGATGGGGTTATTGTCACAAATGATTTTAATTTAAACAAAGTTAGCGAATTTCAAAATGTCCAGATTTTGAATGTAAATGCACTAGCTAAATCATTGAAACCTCGGGTTATTCCTGGAGAACAATTACATGTTATGGTAATAAAAAATGGTTCTGAGCGTCAACAAGGTGTTGCTTATTTGGATGATGGAACAATGGTTGTCGTGGAAGAAGGAAAGTATTTCCTAAACAAATCAATTGACGTTGTCGTTACAAGTGCACTTCAAACGGATGCTGGAAGAATGATTTTTGCAAAACCATTACATTCAATGAAAAAAATAAACGATAAGAAATAAAGTCAATACTAAGATTATTGGCTTTATTTTTTATCCGATTCATTGTAAACTAGATTAGTTGAATAAAGCCTTAAATAAACGGTTTATATCGTAGTAACTAAATACAGAAAAAAGAAAGAGGCGTTATCATGGCTAAAAATAAAATTCGTGTCAGATATGCACCAAGTCCAACTGGACATTTACACATTGGAAATGCTCGTACCGCTCTATTTAATTACTTATTTGCGAGAAGTCAAAAGGGTACTTTTGTTATCCGTATTGAAGATACTGATACAAAGAGAAATATTGCTGATGGTGAACGCAGCCAACTAGATAACTTAAAATGGTTAGGCATGGATTGGGATGAAGGTCCTGACAAACCAGGAGAATTTGGTCCTTATCGTCAATCAGAACGTAAAGATATCTATTTACCATTAATCCAAGAATTAGTGGATAAAAATTTAGCTTACGAGTCATATAAAACAGAAGATGAACTCGAAGCAGACCGTGATGCTCAAAAAGCACGTAATGAAATGCCACATTATGAATACGAATATGCAGGTATGTCTGATGATGAGATTACTGCTAAAATTGCAGAGTCAAAAGCTGCCGGTTTAACACCTGTTATTCGTTTCCGTGTTCCAGCAAACAAAAAATACGAATTTAAAGATATTGTTAAAGGTGAAATTACCTTTGATTCCAATACTATTGGTGGCGATTTTGTTATTCAAAAACGTGATGGTATGCCAACATATAACTTTGCTGTTGTTGTTGATGATCACTTGATGGAAATTACGCATGTTCTTCGTGGGGATGACCATATTGCCAATACGCCTAAGCAATTGATGATTTATGAAGCATTTGGCTGGGATGCACCTATCTTTGGACATATGACATTAATTATCAATACAGAAACAGGAAAAAAATTAAGTAAACGTGATGAAAATGTTCTCCAATTCATTGAACAATATCGTGAATTAGGCTACTTGCCAGAAGCTATGGTAAACTTCATTACCTTATTAGGCTGGTCACCAGTTGGCGAAAGTGAAATTTTCTCTCGCCAAGAATTGATTAAAATGTTTGATCCTAAACGTTTAAGCAAGTCACCAGCTTCATTTGATGGTAAAAAATTAGAATGGATTAATAATCAATATATTAAAACAGCTGATGAAGATAAAGTAATGGATTTGGCTTTACGTCAATTAATTCAAGATGGTAAAATTGAAGCTGATCCAAGTGCAGAAAGAATTGAATGGGCTCGTAAATTAATTAGCCTTTATAAGCAACAAATGTCATATACAGGTCAAATTACTGAAATGGCAGAAGTATTTTTAAGCGAACCACCTGTTCTTGATGATGAAGCAAAGGCAGAGTTAGCTGTTGAAACAGCACCAACAGTTTTAAAAGAATTTGCTGAACGCATTAAAACGATTGATATTTTTGATGCTGTTGCTATCCAAGCAACAATTAAATCAATTCAAAAAGATACAAAAATTAAAGGTCGTCAATTATATATGCCAATCCGTATTGCAACAACGCGTGAAATGCATGGACCAGAACTACCAGCATCAATCGAATTGCTTGGTCGTGAAAAAGCATTAGCTCATTTGAACAAAACGTTAGAAGAAATGAATACAAAATAATTTTTGATAAGAGAGAGTAACAACTTATTGGCGTTTTTTAGAAAGTTTTCGGTGATGTGAGAAAACAAACGTTAGTTGTGAAGTGCCTCTTTAAAATGCTATGATGAACAAAGTAATTATAGTCGTGTAATGAACGTTAACTCATTGTTGGATGTAGGTTCACTACATCTTAAGGAGTGGAACAACGTTGAAGACGTCTTTTATAAGTATATAAAAGACGTCTTTTTTTAACAAAAAGATTAAATGGCGGGTGATAAAATGATTTCAATTTATAATACATTAACGAATCAAAAAGAGGTTTTTAAACCACTTGTGTCTGGGAAAGTTAGTATGTACGTTTGCGGGCCAACCGTTTATAACTATATTCATATTGGAAATGCGCGAAGTGCTATTGCGTTTGATACAATTCGTCGATATTTTGAATATCGTCATTTTAAAGTTAACTATGTATCTAATTTTACAGATGTTGATGATAAAATGATCAAAGCTGCTAAAGAAGACCATATAACAGTTCAACAATTAGCCGATAAGTTTATTGCTGCTTTCATGGAAGATACCAAGGCATTGGCGATTGAACCAGCAACTAAAAATCCAAAGGCGACAGAAAATATTGATGATATCATTCAATTTATATTAAATTTAATTGATAAAGGTTATGCTTATGTATCTGATGGGGATGTTTATTTTAGAACGCGTAAATCTCCAGATTATGGTAAATTATCTGATCAAAATATCAACGAATTAGAACAAGGTGCCAGTCAGCATGTTGATACTGAAGAAACGGCTCGAAAAGAAGATGAAATTGATTTTGCACTTTGGAAATCAGTCAAAAATGATGATCTTTCTTGGAACTCTCCATTTGGTAAGGGCCGTCCGGGTTGGCACATTGAGTGTTCTGTAATGGCAACAAAATACCTAGGTCCAACGATTGATATTCATGGTGGTGGACAGGATTTAATGTTTCCACATCATGAAAATGAAATCGCTCAAAGTGAAGCTGAAACGGGTCAAAAATTTGCTAACTATTGGATGCATAATGGATTTGTAACAATTGGTGAAAATGATGAAAAAATGAGTAAATCACTAGGTAATTTTGTTACGGTGCATGATATGATTAAAGAAGTCAATCCACAAGTTATCCGTTTCTTTATGGCAACAACGCATTACCGCCGTCCAATTCAGTATAGCCAAGCGAATATTGATGAAGCGACTAATAATTTAAATAAATTGAAAACAGCATTTGATAACTTAACTTATCGATTGAACGATGCTATTTCAGGAGAAAATAAATTAATAGAAAATCAAATTAATGAGAGCTTATCCAATTTTGAAACTGCTATGGATGATGATTTTAATTCACAAAATGGTATTGCAGTTATCTATGATTTAGCTAAGAAAATGAATGTCTATTCTGAAAACAAACAAGTGGAACGAGATTCAATTAATCACTTGTTAGAAATTTTTAAAGAAATGACATCAGTTTTTGGATTAGCTTTTGGACAAGTAGCTGATGCTCTAGATATCAGAGTTGAAAAATTAATTGCACAAAGAATAGAAGCTAAGAAACAAAAAGATTTTCAAAAAAGCGATGAAATTCGAGATCAACTTGCAGCAGAAGGAATTATTTTGGAAGACACACCACAAGGAACTAGATGGAGAAAAGACTAATGGAAAATAATGCAGATTATCAACAAATGAATGGGATTGCGTTAGCTTATATGGGCGATGGTATTTATGAAGTATTTGTTCGTAAACACTTACTTGTACAAGGACTTACAAGACCAACTCAATTACACCATCAAGCAACACATTATGTATCAGCCAAAGCACAAGCTTTCTTGATAGATAAAATGACAGAAAATAATATTTTAACTGAAGAAGAAATAGACTACTTTAAACGTGGACGTAATGCTAAAAGTCATACTTCAGCTAAAAATACATCAGTAATAACGTATCGTATTTCAACTGGATTTGAAGCATTGTTTGGCTACTTATTTTTGAGTAATCAAAACGATAGATTGGCCGAATTGGCAAAATGGTGTATTAACACCGTTGAAAAGGAGAACTTAAATGGGACAACCAAGAAGTAGTGAAGAGGCTGGCGATTTTATTATTGGTCGTCACCCTGTAGAAGCAGCGTTAAAAAGTAATCAATCAATTAACAAATTATTTTTACAAACTGGATTAAAATCAGATGTTTTAAGTGGTATTGAACAGTTAGCTAAGAAAAAAGGTATTATCACACAACTAGTTCCTAAAAGTAAATTAGATTTATTATCAGATCAACAAAATCACCAAGGCGTTATTGTAGCAGTTGCCGCATTTGAATATGCAACTATTGAAGATCTTTTCAAAAGTGCAGCTGATAAAGATGAACCACCATTTTTCCTTATTTTAGATAATGTTGAAGATCCACATAACTTAGGATCAATTATGAGAACAGCCGATGCTGCGGGTGTACATGGAATTATTATTCCAAAACGTCGCGCAGTCGGTTTAACGTCAACAGTTGCTAAGACGTCAACAGGTGCAATTGAATATATGCCAGTTGCTCGCGTAACTAATTTGGTAAATACTGTAAATGAATTGAAAAAGGCCGGATTATGGGTCTTCGGAACAGATATGGATGGACAAGATTATCGTGAATGGGATGCTAAAGGACCCACAGCCCTCGTAATTGGTAACGAAGGTAAAGGTATTTCACCGTTATTGAAAAAAGCTTGTGATGGTATGTTGACTATTCCAATGGTTGGACACGTTCAAAGTTTAAACGCCAGTGTCGCAGCCAGTTTACTTATTTATCAAGGATTTACTTCTAGGGGTAAATAATAATGAAAAAGCAAATTTTGGTTGTAGATGCCTATAATATGATTGGTAATTGGCCAGAATTAAATCGATTGAAACAATCAGAGCGACTTGATGAAGCACGTGACTTGCTACTGCACAAATTATCAAATTATCATAAACAGATTGACTCTCGGTTAATCGTTGTCTTTGATGCAATGTATGTTCCAGGACTATCAAAGAGTTATACAAAATATGGATTAGAGATTATTTGGACAGCAGAGGGTCAGACGGCTGATAGTTATATTGAAGCAATGATAGGTGAGTTACAGACTAAACTCACACAGGTAACTGTTGCAACGAGTGATCAAGCAGAACAGTGGACTATTTTCTCACAAGGTGCATTAAGAATTCCTGCATGGGAGTTATACAAAGACATTAATGAATCTAAAAAAGAAGTTGCTCAACAAGCCAAAAAATATCAAACGGAGGCATCGGTTCGTCGTTCACCATGGGACTCAGAACAATTAGATAGTCTGGCTGAATTGCGTGATCACCTATCACATGACTAAGCAACTGTTGTAATCAGTCATTATGTTTGGTATATTGAAAAATGGAGACCCGGATATGGAGAGTCTACTTGTTAGATGAAACTTACCGGAGTACTGAAAACGAAACAGATTTTCAATTGATTTGCCAAATTAAATTAGGTGCAGAACATAAATTTGAACCGTTATTTGAACGATATCGTCCAATGGTTTATTCGATGATTCGTAAATACTATCTAAAATTATGGGATACTGAAGATTTTTTACAAGAGGCTAGAGCTGTTTGTTTTAAAGCATTAAAAAATTACCAACCGAACAAAGGAATTACGTTTGGACAGTATTTTAAAACCAGTCTATCGAATTGTATTTTTAGTTTAATTCGCAAACAATCAGCGACTAAAAGGCTGTCTGATGCGAACTCGCATTCTTTGGAACGATATGAAGAAACTTATGGTGAATGTGAACGGCCTTCGTTTTATTGTGAGATATTGGCAGATGACAGAATTATCCTTCAAGAAAAATTGGATGATTTTGAATTGAAATTGTCAGAGTTAGAAAGAAGTACTTTTGTTTTACTTTATTATCAAATGAAAAAGCCAGAAGAAATTGCGCTTATTTTAGAGTGCGATATGAAAAAGGTATTAGGATCTATCTCAAGGTGTAAGAGTAAGCTTGGGTTATTTTTTAAAGAAAATCGATAATTAGGAAAGAAAGAAAAGAGGGTGGTTCCTTTTTTCTTTCTTTTAATGTAAAATGAGTGTATTCTTTAAAAATGTTAGTCGAAGTTAGCGTTAGTTAACTTTACATTAAGGAGAAAAAGTCATGGCACAAAGAAAAGTAGCATTGGCTTGTATCGTTTGTGGCTCACGAAATTATATTGTAGCTGCAAAACCGAGCAGAACCGAACGCTTAGAAGTAAATAAATTTTGTAAATATTGTAATAAACATACGTTACATCGTGAAACAAAATAGGGGGATAGTTATGAGAAAAATTAATGCATTTCTTAAAAGTGTTATCGTAGAAATTAAAGCAACAACTTGGCCAACAGGTAAGGAACTACGTCGTGATACAACAACTGTTGTTGTAACTGCAATTATGTTTGCGATTTTCTTCTGGATTGTTGATTCAGGTGCTTCTGCATTCTTAACCCTATTTTCATAGAAGAATAGCTATTTAACTGATGTTTTGATATAATGACACAAGTGAGAAAACTTCGTTGATGCGGAGTTTTTTTTGTTTGAGAAAAATGAAGCTGATAATTTAAGGAGAGATATATATAATGGAATCAATCGAAAAAAGTTGGTATGTCTTACATACTTACTCTGGTTACGAAAATAAAGTTAAAACAAATATTGAATCACGTGCACAATCAATGGGTATGGAAGATTTTATTTTCCGTGTAGTTGTTCCTGAAGAAGAAGAACGTGAAGTTAAAAATGGTAAAGAAAAAACAGATATGAAGAAAACATTCCCTGGATATGTTTTAGTTGAGATGGGTATGTCAGATGAATCATGGTATGTTGTTCGTAATACACCAGGCGTAACTGGGTTCGTTGGTTCTCATGGGGCCGGAAGTAAACCAGCACCACTATTACCTGAAGAAGTAGAATTGATTCTTCGTCGTTTGGGTATGAGTGCTCGTCATCAAGAATTGGACATTGAAATTGGTGAATCTGTCACAATTATTGAAGGTGCATTTGCTAACCTTATCGGTAAAGTAACGGAAATTGATAATGAAAAATTAAAACTTAAAGTTGATATTGATATGTTTGGTCGTGAAACAAGTACAGAATTGAACTTTGATCAAGTAGATAAATTATTAGGCTAGGGTGATAACTCACAAAAGTAGAAGGTGATTTAATGACTAAGGGACTTTTGAAGATAGGCTTGTTAGGTCTAGGAGCAGGCACAAGTTTTTTCATTGGGAATAAATTTAGACGATTAGGGCATGTTTCAATTGATGCCTCTGATCCAATTGTACCTAGCGACAAGATGACCCCAACACTATTTGTTCACGGTTATAGTGGTAATCGACTTTCTTTTGGCCCAATGATTGCCCGTTTTGAACGAGCAGGCTATGGTCGTAAAGATATGGTTATCATAGTTGATGATAATGGTAGTTTACATGTTGAAGGTCAATTAAGATCTGCGCAACCATTCATTCAAGTTTTATTTAAAAATAATATAGCTCCTGTTGAAAAACAAAGCTTATGGTTACATTATATTATGCAATTTTTATATGGCGCTTATGCCATTGAAAAGGTCGATTTTGTTGGGCATTCAATGGGTAGTGTCAGTATATTACGCTATATGACAGAATACAGAGATATGACTGATGTCCCAATGGTGGCACATGCCATTTCAATTGGTGCACCATACAATGATCATAATGTAGCACAAAATACGCCTATCATTGAAGATTTATTTTTAACTGATAAAGGTCCAGTGGAAACGACTTCACTCTACCAGTATTTTGAAAAGGCAATGCAGCATCTACCGGAGAATTTACAATTTTTAAATATTGCTGGCGATTTGAAAAATGGCAATGATGGCGCTGTTTCCATTAATAGTGTTTTATCACTTCGCTATTTAGTTGAAAATCAGCTTAATTATCAGGAACTTATTGTGAGCGGTCGAAGAGCAGCACACAGATTATTACATGAAAATAAACGAGTTGATGAATCAATTTACACATTTTTATGGAAAAAGCATAAATAAGATTGCGTGGAACCCATCTGGGTGTTATATTATATTAGTATGTTCTGCATACAGTGGGAGGAGAAATTTATATCTCCATTTACCACGCACGGATTTTACAAGGAGGTATGTCACGTGGCTAAAACAGTAGCAAACGTCGTTAAATTACAAATTCCAGCAGGGAAAGCAACTCCTGCTCCACCGGTTGGTCCTGCATTAGGACAAGCTGGTATTAATATCATGGGCTTTACAAAGGAATTCAATGCACGTACAGCTGACCAAGCTGGTATGTTAATTCCCGTTGTAATTAGTGTTTACGAAGATCGTTCATTCGATTTCGTTACAAAAACACCACCCGCAGCAGTTCTTTTAAAGAAAGCTGCAGGCGTTGAAAGTGGTTCTGGCGAACCTAACACTAAAAAAGTTGCAACAGTAACTAGTGCTCAAGTTCAACAAATCGCTGAAACTAAAATGCAAGATCTAAACGCTTCAGGTGTTGAATCTGCAATGCGCATGATCGAAGGAACTGCACGAAGCATGGGATTCGTTGTAGAAGGTTAATTCCTAACTACAAACACGCTTCTCGGTCGGATACTCTATGAAAATAGATGTATCAAGTGGGAGGTTTATCCGTTAGACCACATATTGCAAGGAGGAAAATTCAAGATGGCTAAAAAAGGTAAAAATTATCAAGACGCTTTAAAACAAGTTGAAGAAGGTAAAAACTATTCAATTACTGATGCAATCGCATTAGCTAAGAAAATGGACTTTGCTAAGTTTGACGCTACAATTGAACTTGCTTACAACTTAAACTTAGATACAAAACAAGCAGACCAACAATTACGTGGGGCTGTTGTACTTCCAAATGGTACTGGTAAAGACCAAACTGTTGTTGTATTCGCTAAAGGCGATAAAGCTAAAGCTGCACTTGCAGCCGGCGCTGACGTTGTTGGTGATGATGACTTGGTTGAACGTATTTCTGGTGGCTGGTTAGATTTTGATGTTGCTATTGCAACACCAGATATGATGGCCCAAGTTGGACGTTTAGGCCGTGTCTTAGGACCTAAAGGTTTAATGCCTAATCCTAAAACAGGTACTGTTACAATGGACGTTGAAAAAGCAGTTTCAGAATCTAAAGCCGGCAAGGTAACTTACCGTACTGATAGAGATGGAAATGTTCATGTTCCAATTGGTAAAGTATCATTTGATGATGCAGCATTAATTGGTAACTTTGATGTTATCAACGATGTTATTGTTAAAGCTCGCCCATCATCAGTTAAGGGTGGCTATATCAAACATTTATCTGTTGCTACAACATTTGGTCCAAGCTTAAACTTGGCTCAAAACTAATATTAGATAATTAAATTTCTTTAGTTGACCCATATATCTAACTGTGTTAAATTTATGGAAGTCAATTAATTTATGATTCTACCGAAGACTCAGGTGGCGCAAGCCTTAATTTACCTGCCGAGGAGTGAAGTATTACTCTCTCTGTGTCTTGGTGGACACGGAGTTTTTTTATTGTAAAAAAGCTCTGACACGACTACAGGAGGTGAATCAATTATGAGTAAAGAATTTATCGCACAAAAAGCATTAATTGTGGATGAAGTAACTGAAAAATTCAATAACGCTGCATCTGCAGTTGTTGTGGATTACCGTGGTTTAACGGTTGAACAAGTGACTGCATTACGTAAGGAATTACGCGAAGCAGGCGTTGAAATGAAAGTTATCAAAAACAAGATTTTAGTACGTGCTGCTGAAAAAGCAGGGTATGAAGGTATGGAAGAAGTATTTTCTGGACCTACTGCAGTCGCATTTTCTAGCGAAGATGTTGTTGCACCTGCACGTATTATGGCTAATTTTGCTAAGACTGCTGAAGCACTTAGCATTAAAGGTGGTGTCATTGAAGGTAAAGTTGCAACGTTAGAAGAAATTAACGCTCTTGCTACATTACCTAGTCGTGATGGCTTACTTTCAATGTTACTTTCAGTATTACAAGCACCTGTTCGCAACGTTGCTTATGCAATTAACGCTGTTGCAGAAAGTAAAGACGAAGAACCTGCTGCTTAATACTTAGCATCTATGATCGGTACCTAAAGGTACACACAAAATCGTACACATAAAATGGAGGATACACACATGTCATTAGATACAGAAAAAATCATTGCTGATTTAAAAGAAGCAAGCATTTTAGATTTAAACGACTTAGTTAAAGCAATCGAAGAAGAATTCGGTGTTTCAGCTGCTGCTCCTGTAGCTGCTGCTGGCGCTGGTGCTGGCGAAGCTGCTGCTGAAAAATCAGAATTTACTGTTGAATTAACAGAAGCTGGCGACCAAAAAGTTAAAGCTATCAAAGCCGTTCGCGAAATTACAGGTTTAGGCCTTAAAGACGCTAAAGGTTTAGTTGATAACATTCCATCAGTTATCAAAGAAGGTATTTCTAAAGACGAAGCTGAAGCAATGAAAGCTTCTTTAGAAGAAGTTGGCGCAGTAGTTACTCTCAAATAATAATATTTTTATTTTTGAATAATTTTAAGCACGATGATTTCCAATTTATTGGAAATCATCGTGCTATTTTTTTGCAAAATGTTTGGTTATGTTAATAAATCGTGGTAAGGTATTTAAATAAACATATATCTGAAAAAATATTGAATAAAATGGACAAAATGTAGAGGGGGTAAGCTATAAACGAACATAATTAGAAGCGTCTATTTAAAGGATAGCGATAACTATTCCAATATTAGCGTTTGAAATCTCTTTAAAATTAGAAATTCGTCGAATTATTAATTAATGTTAAACTTTTTCTATATACATCATTAGTTATTTATTAATGTCCACAGTTTGGCATGATCACCAGCGCTTATTTAAAATTAGTTAGTATGTAGATAAAAGAGTTAATTTAGAAATAGTAACTAGATCGAAGCAAATTATTTTTATGGTGATGTTAGTTATTTTATACCAAATTTTACATAGACTACATTAATTTTATTAACGATATAGACTTTATTGTGAAATGAAGGTTACGTAGAACAAAAGAAAAAATAGTATTATATATTCCGGGGGGAGTATAAGTAACAAAAAATAAATCGGGGGATTCAAAAAATGAAAAAAATAATTAGTACGTGTAATGAATTTATTAAAAAAAGATTAACAGCAATTAAGCTTTTATTTGTTTTATCAGTTTTAATTTTTGTTATTATCCAAGTTGGACAAATATTTAAGGATATAAATGGTGAACAAGTTCAGCAAAGTTTTGAATCACAGTCAGTAAAATCCATTATATTAATGTTGGTAATTGGATTTATTGCTGTCCTTCCGATGATGATTTATGATTTTGTCATGGTTAAATTTTTACCAGAAAAGTATTCTTGGCGATACATTCTTCAAAGCGGTTGGATAACGAATACAATGACTAACATAGCAGGATTTGGTGGCCTACTAGGTGCATCACTTAGAGCTAATTTTTATAGTAAAAATGCGTCTAAAAAACAGGTGCTATTTGCTATATCAAAAATAGCATTATTTTTAGTTGCGGGTCTATCACTATATTGTTGGGTTTCTTTATTCATGATTTTTGGATTAAATATTGGACCACAATTCGGACAGTATTGGGTCTGGTTGTTATTAGGTGGCCTATATTTTCCAATTGTTTTTATTATTACAAAGACAAGAGATTCAGAATTTTTTGCAGATTTAACATTAGGTCGTGAACTAACGTTAATACTTGGCTCTTCCTTAGAATGGGGATCTGCTGGTTTATTTTTCATTTATATCGGATTTATGATGAATGTTGATACATCTAATTTAGTTGCTGTCTTCCCGTTATTTATTATCGCATCAATTATCGGTGTTATTTCAATGATTCCGGGTGGGTTAGGTTCTTTTGATGTCTTTATGATTTTAGGGTTACAAACATTAGGTGTACAGGATAGCACAGCTGTTATCTGGTTATTGTTTTATCGATTATTTTATTATATATTCCCATTCTTAGTGGGGGTATTATTATTCGTTAAAGATTCAGGACATCGTCTTAATGAGTACTTAAATGGACTACCAGTTATCTTACTCAGTAGAGTAGCACATTTTATACTTGTGTTATTTTTCTATATGACAGGTATCATCTTATTACTTGCTTCAACGGTTCCAGAATTTACATTTACTAATCCAATTATTAATTACTTATATCCTTATACCTTTTATTTCATTCATCAAATGAGTAATATTATACTTGCATTCTTAATGATTGGGATTGGTCGAGGTATTGAATCTAAAGTTAAACGTGTCTATTGGCCAATGATTATCTTTGTTGTCGTGGGTATTGCTAATACATTGTGGCATGATTTCTCAGTAACAATACTTATTTTCTTAACTATCATTCTCATTTGTGCACTATTATCTAAACCAATATTTTATCGTGAAAGATTTGAATATTCATGGGGCCGTTTATTAATTGATGGAAGTATATTTGCTGGAACATTCATTTTATACACAATCGTAGGATTCTATAACATGCCAGAATTCCACTTTAAGGGTAAAGTTCCAGATGTATTCTTATTTCCTTCAGAAAAGATATGGCTATCAGGATTCCTAGGTTTACTTTCTGCAGTTGTGGTGTTATGGATTGCATTTACGTACTTATCTGGTAAGGATAAACGATTTGGTAAGCAAGATTTTCCAGCAGATCGTGTTAAAAATGTAATTGATACTTATGGTGGTAATGAAGTCAGTCATCTTTCATTTTTAAAGGATAAAAATGTTTATTTCTATCAAAATGATGGACAGGACGAAGTATTTTTCCTTTATCAAAAAAAATCGAATAAATTAGTGGTTATGGGTGAACCTGTTGGTAATCATGAGTTTATTCGTGAAGCAATTAATCAATTTATTGTTGACGCAGATATTGAAGGATTAGAATTAGTTTTTTATGAAGTTGATGCGAAGTTAACAATGATGTTACATGAAGTTGGATTTGATTTCATTAAAACGGGTGAAGAAGGTTTTGTTAGAGTAGCTGAATTTGAATTGGCTGGTAAAAAAAGACGTTCTGAACGTGCTTTAATGAATAAATTTGAACGAGAAAACTATACATTTGCAATGATCGAGCCCCCTTATTCAAAGGAAACTATTCAAGAATTGAAAAAAATATCTGATAGTTGGCTGAATGGACAAGCTGAAAAAGGATTTTCTTTAGGATTTTTCGATGAATATTATCTTAATCAAGCGCCTATTGCTATTATTAATGATTCTGAGGGACATAAGGTTGCCTTTGCGACAATGATGCCAACCGGAAATAATAGGGTCTTATCGATTGATTTGATGAGATATAGTAGAGAAGAAGCGCCATCTGGTATTATGGATAAAATCTTTATTAGCCTTTTTCAACAAGCAAAAGAAGGCGGCTATGAATTATTCGATATGGGTATGGCACCATTGTCGAATGTAGGTGAATCTAAATTTAGTTTTGCGGAAGAAAAAATAGCTCATTTAATTTATGAATATGGGTATCATTTTTATGGTTTCCAGGGACTAAAGAAGTATAAAAATAAATATGTAACTAAATGGCAGCCAAAATATATTTCATTTAGGAAACGTAGTTCGATTGCCTTTACGTTATTACAGATTTTAGCAGTTGTAAATCAAAAAAAATCAGTAGATAAAAAGGATAGAATGCCTAGCCCTATAATGAAGTTTTTAATAAAGAATATTAGATAATATAGTATATTAAAAGGGTAGAGATATATATTATTTGAGACACCAAGACATAATTCCGGTAAAATATCGGAATTATGTCTTTTAATTTGCAAGAAATACGTTTGTTATGAAGCAAAAGAAACTCTAAATGTAGTGAACAAATAGTTAATTTAACGTACTTTTAGTCTGGAAACTGCGTATGATGATTGCTTTCTTACTCGATTATTTAGATATAAAAATGCCTCACAATTACTAGACTTATGTCTAATAATTGTGAGGCATTTCATTAATTAGTATTATCTTTTTTTAAACATATTTTTGATAGAGATTAATAAAAATGGCATATAGAGTAACCATAAATTTAAACGTTGCCACAAACCACGATAAGGAATTTTAAATTGTGAATCTGGCATAATTCTTGGATAAACAAATAAAAATTGAATTCCTAGTGAAATAATAAAGGCAACTAATAAAAGGGTTGTAATTAGTTTTTTACCTTGCTTTTGATAGAGTTTTAATAAAAAAAACATACTAATCAAAAGAGCGGTGTCGCCAATGCCTGACGAATAATTGTGGATCATACCCGTAATGCTTTGTGTATTTGATGTGAGTGCACGATCGAAAATTCCTGTTAAAAGACAATCGGTCATACTAAAAATAATTAACATAGCGGTAAACCAGCTGGCTAATTTTTTTGACGTACCTTTAAAATATTCATAGAAAGCTGGTGCTGAAAGTAAGAAAAGAAGTCCATTTATAACTTCCCAAACTTTAAATGCCATATGAGTTGGAACGCCAACTTCCCCAAAATCACTAATTAAATTAGTGAATTGCAAATAACCAGGTACAAATGGTGCTAATGCTAAAGGCAAAATCCACTCACTTATAACGGCAAGTGCCATTAAATAAAAACCATATTTCTTTAAAAAATTCATTATAGATCCCCAATTCTAATTATTTATATGATAATTTTATTATAACTTATTTAAGTAATAGTTGTTTACGAAAAGGCTAATTAAAAATGACACTTCTTAATTATAATTAAGATAATACCAAGATATATCGATTTAGATAGCCTTATTTTAGATATAATGATAAAGTGTTAACTAGTTTATGAACAATATTTTTGATATAATGGAAGTTAAGAAATTACAACAAATTGAAAGTAGGGTGTTACCTTGGATTCTGGTCCGGAAAATTATTTAGTGAATGTAATTGTTATTATCGCAATATTACTTTTGTCTGTGTTATTTACACTGACTGAGTATGCGTTGGTTCGTGTCCGTATTAGTGCATTGAAAGATATGTATGGGAAAAAGCCGCTTAAAAATATTAAGCGGGCTATTCATATGACGGAGAACCTAACGGAGTATCTGTCAACGGCCCAAGTTGGAATCACTTCAACTAGTTTGATTTTAGGTTGGATTGGTGAAAAAACAATAGCAGATGCGATTATACAATCAAATATATTACCCGCGGCTATGGCAAATGCTATTGCATCGGTTGCTGCAATTCTTATTTTTACTGTTATTCATGCTGTTTTTACTGATTTAGTACCTAAAAATATTGCAATTGCAGATCCATTGCCAGTATTATTATTTATTGTCCGTCCTATTATGTTTTTCCATATTGTGTTATACCCATTAATTTGGATTTTAGATCGTTCAGCAAATTGGATTACGCATTTGTTAGGTTATGAAGTTGAAAATGAAGAAGATATTTATTCGCAAACTGAAATTCTCTCATTATCTCGATTATCCGCAAATGCTGGTGAACTTGATGAAGAAGATTTAACATTCATGCGACGAGCATTTGATATGAATGATAAAGTGGCAGAAGATATCATGATTGACCGAACATCGATGGTTGCAGTAGACGTAGACGATTCAATTAGAAACGTTGTTAATTTATATTGGAGAACTAGATATTCAAGGTTCCCAGTTATTGCTAACAATGATAAAGATAAAGTTATCGGGTACGTTTATAGTTATGATTTATTGCGACAGGAAAAAATTGATAAGACAAATTTGATTTCAACAATTATGCGTGATATTCCGGCCGTTCAAGAAAATGCTGAAGTTCATAGTATTATGGATGTTATGGTATCTAAGAGAACACCAATCGTTATCGTCGTTAATGAGTATGGTGGGACTTCAGGGATTGTTACAGATAAAGATATCTATGAAGAATTATTTGGTGTTGTTAGAGAAGAATTTGATGATACGAATGACGATAATATAGTAGATATGGGAAACAATAAATTTAAAGTTTCAGGTAAAGTGACATTATATGATTTTGAAAGATATTTTGATACAACGCTTAAAGAAACGGAAGAAAGTGAAGCGGTGACGCTTACTGGATTTGTGCTTAATAATGACTCAAAATTTCGAGCTAATGATGAAATGAAAATTGCTAATTTTAATATTAAGGCATTGGACTATGAAAATGCTTATATTTCAGAATTTGAAGTAACTGTTTTACCAACAGATAAAAGAGTGATTAACAAAGTGAACGCTTAAAAAAATAGTATTTAGGGTTAGTTTTTAATTAGCTCTAAATGCTATTTTTTTTACTACATTACTGGTAAGGATTATAGCTTGCCAATTGGTAAAAGTAGTAACCATATTAATTTGAATCAAACGACTATTTCGAATTATTTAAAATGGTCACAATATCTGGTAGGAGGAGACAATTATGAAAAATAAAAGGAATATCAGCGCCATCTTATTTGGATTTGTTCCAATGATTATGGGAGTAGTTTTGTATCACAAATTACCCAATAAAATTCCGATTCACTGGAATATAGGTGGTAATATTGATCAGTATGGTGATAAAAATCTAGTTATTATTGGGTTCCCATTATTGATGATTTTAATCAATGTGGTGATAATGGTAATAGATAACACTAATCGTCAAAATAAGAAACTAGATACAGCTTTAATTTGGATTACGCCAATCTTATCAATACTTTTAGCAACAATGATATTTGCTACCGCGTTGGGACATCAGGTTAATATTATTAGCAGTGTTGCACTGATAGTGGGAACATTGCTGATCATCTTAGGAAACTATGCGCCTAAAACGGTTCCTAATAAATATACCAACTTTAGGATGAAGAAAATAACGCAGGATTCTAGTCATCGTGAGAAATTAAATCGTTTATCAGGTGTATGGATGGTCATTATAGGAATATTGATACTTTGTGCGGGAATAGTGGGAATGTTACTGTAATTGTAAAGTTAAAACTGTTAAATAAAAAATCCTTACTATCAGTTTTTAGGCTGATAGTAAGGATTTTTTTCTAACGTTTAGGACGACGTTTCATTTGGCCGCTTTCACCAATTTCATAATCTGAATCATCCATTGATTCCACACTACCAAGTAAGTAGCCATTACCAACTTGAGAGAAGAAATCATGATTAGATGTTGATGTTGAAATTCCGTTCATGACAACAGGATTAACATCAGAAGCTGTATCAGGGAACAAAGGATCTTGGCCTAAATTCATTAGAGCTTTGTTGGCATTGTAACGTAAGAAGGTTAAAACTTCTTCAGTCCAACCAACTTCATCATAAAGTTCATGGGTATATTTTTCTTCGTTTTCATATAATTCAAACAGAAGGTCATACATCCAGGTCTTCATTTTACCTTGTTCTTCTTCAGAAAGTTCGTTGAATCCTAATTGGAATTTATAGCCAATGAAGGTACCATGAACAGATTCATCACGTAAAATTAATTTAATAATTTCAGCAACGTTTGCCAGTTTGTTATGGCCTAAATAGTAAAGTGGCGTATAGAAACCAGAGTAGAATAAGAACGTTTCAAGAAAAACAGAAGCAACTTTTTTCTCCAATGGTGACCCGTTTTGGTAAATACCATTAATACGTTGTGCTTTTTTTTGTAAAAATTCGTTTTTGTCTGTCCATTCGAAAATTTCAGTAATCTCTGAAGCTGTATTCAACGTTGAAAAAATTGATGAATAACTTTTAGCATGAACCGATTCCATAAATTGAATATTATTTAAAACAGCTTCTTCGTGGGCAGTCCGTGTATCATGACGCAACGCTTCCATCCCATCTTGTGATTGCACCGTATCCAACAATGTTAGCCCACCAAAATCATGACCAACTAATGTTTTTTCTGCAGGACTCAGTGTACGCCAATCATCTAAATCATTTGAAAGGGGGATACGTGTATCTAACCAAAATTGTTCTGTTAGTTTTTCCCAAGTTGCTTTATCAACTTGATCTTCAACTTCGTTCCAATTAATTGCTTTGTAACTATCATTATTCATTTAACTTTCCTCCGTTACAGTTTAGATAACACAACTCTCACAAGCGTTTGCGCCAACTTCTTCTTGATCATCAGTAAAGGTTCTGATGTAGTAAATTGACTTAATACCTTTATTATACGCATAATTACGCAAAATGTTTAAGTCACGTGTTGTCATTTTATCTGTCCGACCATTTTTCCATTCGTAGAGGCCTTCAGGAATCGTTGAACGCATGAATAAAGTTAAACTAAGTGATTGATCGATATGTTCCTGTGCAGCAGCGTAAACGTCAATAACTTTACGCATATCCATGTCGTATGCAGAAGTATAGTATGGAATCGTGTCATTTGAAAGGTAAGGAGCTGGATAGTAAATCTTTCCAATTTTCTTTTCTTGACGCTCTTCGATTCGGTTAATAATTGGGTGAAGACTGGCAGTAGTATCGTTAATATATGAAATAGAGCCATTAGGTGCAACAGCCAATCTATTTTGATGATAAAGACCGTCAGTTTGAATATTAGCTTTCAAAGTCGCCCAATCTTCTTGATTAGGGATGTCGATGCCATCAAATAAGGCAGCAACTTTATCAGAAGTAGGGCCCCAATCTTCGTTAAGATACTTATCAAAGTAGGTACCAGTTGCATAAGTACTTTTTTCAAAGTTATGGAATGTTTCATTTTTTTCTTTAGCGATAGCATTTGATGATTTTAATGAGTAATAGTTAAGCATCATAAAATAAACACTAGTGAAATCGATTGAGTCTTCTGAACCATAATGCATATGGTTTTTAGCGAAGTAGGCATGTAAGCCCATTGCACCTAAACCGATGGTATGCGCTAAGTTATTTCCATGTTGAATAGGAGGCACAACATCAATATCTGAACTATCAGTTACAAAAGTTAAAGCGCGAACCATTGAATCAACTGAACGGCCAAAATCTGGAGAAGCCATCATATTAACAATGTTAGTTGAGCCTAAGTTACATGAAATATCAGTCCCCATAACATCGTAGCCTTGTGCATTATTCACAGTTGATGGTGTCTGAACCTGCATGATTTCTGAACAAAGATTACTCATAATGATTTTACCATCAATTGGGTTTGCGCGATTTGCTGTATCAACATTGACAATATAAGGATAGCCTGACTCTTGTTGCAGCTTAGAAATTTCAGTTTCTAATTCGCGGGCAAGAATCGTTTTTTTACTAATATTTTTATTGGCAACCATATTGTCATATTCTTTTGTGATATCAACATAGGAATAAGGGACTCCATATTCTCTTTCAACACCGTAGGGATCGAAAAGATACATCGTTGCATTATCTTTAATGAGTTCGTAAAATTTATCAGGTACAGTGATGCCTAGTGATAAAGTTTTAACACGGATTTTTTCATCAGCATTTTCTTTTTTAGCTGACAGGAAAGCAACAATATCTGGATGGAAGACGTCTAAATAGACAACTCCAGCACCTTGACGCTGTCCTAGTTGGTTAGAATATGAAAAACTATCTTCTAATAATTTCATAACGGGTAGAACACCAGAAGCAGCGCCCTCAATCCCTTTAATTGGTGCACCTGCGCCACGTAAATTACTGAGCGTAATACCAACACCACCACCAATTCGAGATAATTGAAGTGCTGAGTTAATGCCACGTCCAATACCATTCATATCATCAGTAATTTGAATTAGGAAGCAAGAAACTAATTCTCCACGACGTTTACGACCGGCATTTAAGAAACTAGGTGTAGCAGGTTGGTAACGTTGATGAATCATTTCGTCAGCTAAATTCATAGCTAGTTCTGTATTACCATCAGCAAAGTAAAGAACGTTCATTGCAACACGATCAATATAATTTTCAAGGTAATAGGCATTATTATCAGTTTTAAGTGCGTATTGAGCATAAAATTTGTAGGCAGCCATAAATGTACCGAAATGGAATTTTTGAGCTGCTAAATAAGCGTAGAGCTCCTCTATAAATGAGAAGTCATATTTATTATAAAAATCAGTTTCAATATAGTTGTTGTCAATTAAATAATCAAAACGTGCTTTTAATGAATCAAATTGCATTGTATTTTCAGCAACATTTTCTTTCAAAAAGGCGGTTAAGGCTTCTTGATCTTTTTGAAGTGGGATTTGACCGTCTACGGGAATATTAATTTCATTATTTAAATCATAATAAGTGACTTTATCACTATTTAACGTTTTTAATGTCAATTTCATCAACTACTTTCTTCATATTGATTACATCTTCTTCAGTGCCATTGAATTCAAATTCATATAATAATGGGACGTGATAGTCGGTTGCGATATCTTTGGCTGTAAAAATAAAAAGTTGGGCGAAGTTGCGGTTCCCACCGCCAACAACACCCAGTATATTTTCTCTATTTGATTGATATTCAATAAAGTCGTTGACCGATTCAGTGAGCCCAATTTCATAAGTTGGAACAATTAAAATATAGGGTTCATTTAATTCAATAAGCGGGTTTGTTGGATCGATTTCAAATGAAGGATAGCCAATTTTATTGATGAAGCGTCGTGTTTGTCCAGTAATGCTAAAGAAAACAATTTTCATTAGACTGCCAACTTTTTAAGCATATCAGGACGAAATCCTGCGATTGTATCGAATCCAGTAGCTTCTATAACAGGAACAGCTTGGAAACCTTGGCCTTTCAAGTAATCGATTGCGTTATCGTCTTCGGAAATGTTACGTTCATCAAAGTCGACGTTGTTTTCTTCTAAAAAACGTTTTGTCATTTTGCATTGGATGCAGTTGTTTTTTGTAAATACAGTAACTTTTTTCATTATATAAATTCCCCTTTGTTGTTTTGTTTAATAAGATAAGTATACAACACATAATCCAAAAATCAATTGAAAAAAACACTACATTTAGTGTGATTTTAAGTTGCATCACACAAGATGTAGTGTTCAAGGTCTTGGATTGTTTATATTAAATTTTGATTGCGAAAATTCGATTTTCTCCGTATTATAGAAACTATTGAGAAAGTAGGTAAAAATATGACGAATTATTATTTTTCGAAAAATCCAGATGTTATTCATGATGAAAAAGAATGGACATTTAAACTGTTGAACAACGAGTTTAAGTTTACCACAGATAATGGTGTATTTTCAAAAAAAACAGTCGATTTTGGTTCAAGAGTTTTATTAAATGCAGTTGAGCAACAAAAAATAATTCCGGGAAATATTTTAGATGTTGGATGTGGATACGGTCCAATAGGACTTGCTATAGCCAAGAATCAACCAGAACGAAAAATAGACATGACAGATGTAAACGAATTAGCATTAGAATTAGCAAAGAAGAACGCGGTAATCAATAAAATTAATAATATAGAAGTTTTTGAATCTGCCGCATACAGTCATGTAAAAAAGACAGATTATGCTGCAATTCTTACAAACCCGCCTATTAGAGCAGGCAAAGAGGTCGTTCATGAAATTTTAAGTGGCGCATTCGACCATTTAAAAGTTGGCGGACAATTGTTTGCTGTATTACAAAAGAAACAAGGGGCAAGTTCGGCTCAAAAGAGAATGACTGAAGTTTTTGGTAATTGTGACATTATTTTAAAAGATAAAGGTTACTATATTTTAATGAGTGTGAAGTAAATGGTAGAAAAATTAACTGAAGAACAAAAAGAATTTTTTATGCGCGAAGCTTTATATGAAGCAAGAAATGCAAAAATTATTGGTGAAGTACCAATTGGCTGTGTTGTTGTACAAAATGGTGAGATTATTGGACGAGGCCATAATATTCGTGAACACGTGCAAGATGCAACCCTTCACGCTGAAATTTTAGCCATCCAAGAAGCCTGTGCTACGATTCATAGCTGGCGTCTTGTAGATGCGCAATTATTCGTAACACTAGAACCATGCCCAATGTGTAGTGGTGCGATTATCAATTCAAGAATCCCCGAAGTTTACTTTGGTGCATTTGATCCTAAAGCAGGAACTGCAGGCAGCATTGGGAACTTATTAACGGATGAACGATTTAATCATCAAGCAAAAGTAGAATCTGGATTATTATTAGATGAAGCCAAAGACCTACTCCAATCATTCTTTAGAGAAGTTCGTCGTAAAAGAAAAGAAAAAAAGCAATCATAAAGGTAGCTTTTTGTTGGAATTTAATGTATTATAATAATTGCCGCAAGGCCTTAAGGCAATAGTGTGCTTACGAATTGTGTCAGATCCGGAAGGAAGCAGCACTAAGTTTGATTCACTTTGTGCCTTAAGTAATTATGATTATTTAAGACTCTTAGTCAGAAATGGCTGAGAGATTTTTTTATTTAAAAAGCTATTTATAGATTTTGAAAGGAGAGATTGTGATGAGTTACCAAGCTTTATACCGTGTCTGGCGTCCACAAAAATTTAGTGATTTAGTTGGACAAAACATGATTACGCAGACGTTGAAAAATGCAATTATGACACAACAAACAAGTCATGCATACATTTTTAATGGTCCACGTGGAACAGGTAAAACGTCCGCAGCTAAAATTTTTGCTAAGGCAGTTAATTGTCACTTCCAGGAAAATGGCGAACCATGTAACAAATGTGAGACATGTATCGCTATTACGAATGGTCAATTAAACGATGTTATCGAAATTGATGCCGCTTCTAATAATGGGGTTGAAGAAATTCGTGATATCCGTGACAAAGTAAAGTATGCACCCACACAAGCTGATTTTAAAATCTATATTATTGATGAAGTTCATATGCTATCTACGGGTGCTTTTAATGCACTCTTGAAGACGCTTGAAGAACCACCTGAAAATGTTATTTTTATTCTTGCTACAACGGAACCACATAAGATTCCAGCAACCATTATTTCTAGAACTCAGAAATTTGATTTCAAGCGTATTACGCCAGCTGACAGTTATGAACGAATGGTTTATATTTTGTCTGAAAAAGGAATTGAATATGAAGAACCAGCGCTTAAAGTTATCGCTAAAGCAGCTGAAGGTGGAATGCGGGATGCTTTGAGTATTTTAGATCAGGTCATTTCATTCGGTGATAACAAGGTGACTTTGGATAATGCTTTGTTAGTAACCGGTAGTGTAACACAGGATAAAATACAGAATTACGTCACGGAAGTTAGTCAAAAAGCGACTACTGAGGCATTAGAAACGATACAAGCAATTATAGACGAAGGTAAAGATTCAACTAGATTAATCGAAGATTTAATTGCCTATAGTCGTGATTTACTATTATATCAGCAAGCACCAGCACTTATTAATCAACTAGAATTAGGGATGGTTAATGATGATTTTAAAAACTTATCACAGACTATTTCTGCTGATTTCTTATACCAAATGATAAATGTTTTAAATGAAATTCAACAACAAATGCGATTTACAACACATCCAGATGTTTATTTAGAAGTATTAACAATTCGATTATCACAATTTAATACCTCTGATACGATTGCGGAGACGACTCAATCAGAATTAAGTTCAGATGCATCTAAACAAATTAATAATTTAACTAAAACAGTTGAAGACTTGAAAAAGCAAATAATTGATTTAAGTCAGAATGATAATCAACCGCAAGTGGCAGTAATAGCTAAGCCTAAAAAAGTTGCCTCTACTCAAAAAAAAGCAACATTAAATTTATCTCAAATTTATCCTATTTTAGATCACGCAACAAAAGAAAGTTTGGTACAATTAAAACAGGTTTGGCCAGAGTTGTTGCATCAACTTTCAGTTACACAACGTGCGATTATGCAAGCTAGTGAACCGGTTGCGGCTAGTCCTGACAGTGTACTTGTTAGTTTTAATTACGAATTCTTGTCTGTCAAAGCTTCAAGTGATACAGAGTTACTCGATGCTTTAGGTAATGGGTTAGATCGATTATTACATCATGTCCCTAAGGTGGTCTGTATTACAGCAGAGCAATGGCCAGAAGTCCGAAAATCTTACATTAAACAAAATGAGCACGAGGGAACTGAAACAATTATTGAGCCAGAACCTGAAGTAGTAGAACCAATTGTTTCAAAAGCTGAAGAAATTTTTGGAACAGAAAATATAGAAATTAAACAGGATTAGAAAGGAAGTAATTAATAATGATGCGTGGAAATGGTAATATGCAAGGTATGATGAAACAAATGCAAAAATTACAAAAAGATATGACAAAAGACCAAGAGGCTTTGAATGCAACTGAATTTGTTGGCGAAGCTTCAAATGATTTAGTTAAGGTAACCTTTACAGGGGACAAAAAAATGACTGATATCATGATTAAAGAAGAAGCAGTCGATCCTGATGATGTTGATATGTTACAAGATTTAATTATTATGGCTGTTAATGATGCTATGACAAAAATTGAAAAAACAACAACTGATAAATTGGGTAAATATTCTCAAGGGATGCCTGGACTATAAACTTAAAATTAAAGAAGGCTAAAGAAAATGCAATATCCTGAACCTATCGCAAAATTGATTGAAAGTTATATGAAATTACCAGGTATTGGTGGTAAAACTGCTACAAGATTAGCTTTTTTTACAATTGATATGGATGAAGATGATGTCACCGATTTTGCTAAATCACTAATATCTGCCAAACGAGACCTACATTATTGTAGTATCTGTGGCAATATTACTGAAGAAGATCCTTGTCAGATTTGTTCTGATTCATCACGTGATCAAACCAAAGTTATTGTTGTAGAAGAACCTAAAGATGTGATGTCTTTAGAAAAAATGAAAGAGTATCACGGCTTGTATCACGTGCTTCATGGTGTATTATCACCAATTGAAGGTAAAGGGCCGGAAGATATTAATATCACAAGTTTATTAACACGTCTTCAATCGCATCCCGATATGCAGGAAGTTATTATTGCGACAAATGCAACGCCAGAAGGTGAAGCAACGTCAATGTATTTATCGAGATTGATTAAACCGGCTGGAATTAAAGTGACAAGATTAGCCCATGGACTATCTGTAGGTAGCGATATTGAGTACGCAGATGAAATGACGTTGTTTAAAGCGATTGAAGGACGTACTGAAATATAGAAATGAGCTGACGGTGTAATGTTTAATAAAAAAACAAAACTTAAATTACGTAAAGAGTATGACGCTAAGTTGCTAGAGTCAATTGATCTCGCTAAAATAGCATGGGATCAAGCCAAACAAACTGAAGAGGCCATTTACGAAGTTGATGAAGAATTAATTAATGAAACACAGATGGCAAGAAAAAGATATTTCTTTCTCTATAATGAAGCGCGTGTTCGTTCAGTTAAAGGGCATATGCAGGCTTCAGTAATCACACATTAAATTAGAAAGAACGTTGAGACAATTCGCCTAACTTGTCTTGGCGTTTTTTTGTGAAATGCTGATTAGATTTATTAAATAAGAGATAGTATACTAATAGTAGGTTTATCTTATGGACAGGTTTTTAAGATTCAAGTACAATAATAATAAGTATTGGGGTCGTTAATGTGACTGGAAAATTTATAACGATTGAAGGACCAGATGGGTCCGGCAAAACGAGTGCCTTAAAAGGTATTATAAAAAAGATACAAAATAACTTGGTAAAAGAATTAGTTATAACACGTGAACCAGGTGGAAGTCCGATATCTGAAGCCATTCGTGAAGTTGTCTTAAATCAAGATTATCCAGAGATGGATAAACGAACTGAAGCATTATTGTTTGCAGCATCAAGACGTCAGCATATCGCAGAAATAATTTTCCCAGCACTTAAGGAAGATAAAATTGTAATATGTGATCGTTATGTTGATAGTTCAATTGCTTACCAAGGTGCTGGTAGAGATATCGGAACGCAAGCGGTTGCTGATATGAACCTATTTGCAACAAATGGAACAGAACCTGATTTAACTTTATACTTTGACGTACCATCAGAAATTGGATTAAAACGAATTTTTGAGCATCGTCAAAATGAAATAAATCGTTTAGATGATGAAAAGTTAGAGTTCCATCAAAAAGTACGCAAAGCATACCAACAATTAGCAGTGAAAAATCCAGAACGTATTATAACCATTAATGCGGCGCAACCTTTGGAAAAAGTAATTGACGATTGTATTGACGTTCTGAAGAAAAAATTACCCGAGTCTTTTAAATAAATGAAATGAGGGAATTCAAATGAAATTAATTACAGCGATTGTTCAAGATAAAGATAGTAACCGATTAAGCAATATATTTATAGATTCAAATGTCCGTGCAACAAAACTATCAACAACTGGTGGTTTTTTAAAGTCTGGTAATACAACCTTTTTAATTGGTATTGAAGATGAACGTGTTGATGAGGTATTACAAATCATTAAAGAGACATCATCAACGCGTGAACAATTTATGGCCCCCCCTGTTAACTTAGATGTTTCAATGGATGCACAAGTACCATTTCCATTAGAAGTTCAGGTTGGTGGTGCAACAGTATTTGTCTTACCAGTAGAAGAGTTTCATCAATTTTAGGAGTAAATAGTAATGACAGAATTAGCTGATGAAACCAGTAATATTAAAATTCAAGAATTACAGCCAAAATTAATTGAACATTTTGAAAAATTGATAATAACAAATAAGTTAGCCCATGCTTATCTATTTTCCGGACCAGAAGGTATTGGTAAGGTTGAACTAGCACAATGGATTGCAATGCGACTCTTTTGTACTGCTGACGAGGATCAAAAGCCTTGCGGTGTATGTGGTGAATGTCAACGAATTCTATCAGGTAATCACCCTGATATCGTGAGTGTTAAGCCTGAAGGCCAGTCAATTAAAGTTGATCAAATTCGATTTTTGAAATCAGAATTTTCAAAAAGTGGTGTTGAAGGTAGCCAAAAGATTTTTATAATTGAAAAAGCTGAGAGTATGACAGCTAGTGCTGCGAACAGTTTACTTAAATTTTTAGAAGAGCCTGTTGGAAATGTGAAAGCTTTCTTATTAACAGAAAATAAAAATCAAATTTTGCCAACTATTCAATCACGGTGCCAACTGGTTAATTTTGTCGCACTCTCTCAAGAAAAATTGATTCAAAATTTATTAAATCAAGGTATCTTGAAAGATCAGGCTCAGTTACTTGTTCATGTAACTGAGAGTACAAGCCATGCTGTAGCATTAGCACAAGATGAGAATTTTACTGAAATGACAAATCAAGTTTGGAATTGGTTCAGTAAATTATTGAAAAATGATGCTGAAAGTTTCATTTTGGTACAAACAAAACTAGTGCCACTCGCAAAAGAAAAACAACAACAGGCATTGATGGTTGATTTAATGGTACTGTTAGCGCGTGATTGTTTACTTGTCCGTTATAATCGTAAGGAACAAGTGAGTTTTTCTAATCGTTTAACTGAAATTGATAAAATAACTCAAATGATTAGTGATAAAAAGTTAGTTGCTATATTAGATGGTTGTTTACAAATTAAAACGATGCTCCAAATAAATATGACATTTCAAAGTGCAATTGAAGTAACAACGTTAAAATTAATAGATTTATAAAATATGAAATGAAGGTGATTTTGTGGATAAGCGTCAACTATATGATAATTTTATAGCTATCGAGGAAGAAATGAAAAAAATGTTATCGAGTTTTGAAACAATAAAATCTGATATGACTGGTGTTCTTGAAAATAACGCTGAATTGGAGATTGAAAACCAACATTTGAGAGAACGATTAAGTGAAATAGAACGACAAACGTCTAAGAATTTTAATGAATCTTCCGATGCAAATCTGTCAAAATCACGTCAAAACTTAGAAAAATTATATGATCAAGGTTTTCATATTTGTAATATTGAAGGGATGTACGGATCACGTCGAGTCGATGATGAACCTTGTGCTTTCTGTTTAGATTTAATTTATGGGGAGCGCGAAGTATGAGTGAAATAGCAGCACAAAGCAGTTTTCAAGGTAAAGGGACAACTGGGTCATTATATTTAGTACCGACACCAATTGGTAATTTATCTGATATGACGTTTAGAGCGATTGATATTTTAAAAGAGGTTGACTATATAGCAGCCGAAGATACACGAAACACACAAAAATTATTAAATCATTTTGAAATTGAAACAAGTCAATTGAGTTTTCATGAACATAATACGCAAGAACGTATTCCGCAATTTGTTGATAAAATATTGGCTGGTCAATCAATCGCACAAGTAAGTGATGCAGGAATGCCATCAATTAGTGATCCTGGGCATGATCTTGTTAAAGCATGTATTGAAGCTAAGATTCCAGTTGTGCCACTTCCTGGGGCAAATGCCGGGATCACTGCATTAATAGCTTCTGGATTAGCGCCACAACCGTTCTTATTCTATGGTTTTTTATCGCGAAAACCTAAGAGTCAAAAAGAAGAATTAGCTGAGTTGAAAAATCAAACAATGACGCTTATTTTTTATGAAGCACCACATCGCTTGAAAAAAACATTAACACAAATAGCTGCTAGCCTTGGTGGTCAGCGTAAAGTTGTACTATGCCGAGAATTAACTAAACGTTATGAAGAATTCTTGCGTGGAACACTGGATGATGCTATCAAATGGGCTGGCACTGAGCAAGTCCGTGGAGAATTTTGTGTAATTGTTGAGGGAAATGATTCGCCAGAAGCAACGGAAGTTGATCATCTGGCTAATATGTCAATTGAAGAACAAGTTGATTATTTGATTGAAACAGGTATGAAAACTAATGATGCGATAAAAGAGATTGCTAAGAAACAAGAGATGAAAAAACAAGAAGTTTATAATCTGTATCATCAGATTTAAGGAGTGAACATATTGGCAGATAATAAATTTAGTGAGCTACATCGTGCGGTTTACTATGAAGGCGATAAAAGTGGGCGTGTGACAGTAGCAATGCTAATTAACATGATTATTTTGGTTTCAACAGACCAAAGTGATAGCTTAGGAATTACTGAAAAAGATTTAACAAATTTGGGCTTTGGTTGGGTTATTACACAATATCTTATTGATATTTCGAGAATACCACATATTGATGAGAATTTAACATTAACTACTGAGGCTGTTTCGTACAATCGTTTCTTCTGTTACCGAGATTTCTGGGTTCATGATGAAGCAGGTAATGAGTGTGCACATATTCATGCTGTATTTGTTTTAATGGATCATAAAACACGTAAAATGACTCGTGTATTGCCAGAAGTTATTGAACCTTTTGGTGCTGAATATACACGAAGAATTGAGCGTTTGGAGAAACCAGTTGGTATCATGAAAGAAGATACAATAGCTGCTAAAAAATCATATGACGTTCGATTCTTTGATATTGATCCAAATCAACATGTAAACAATTCAAAATATTTTGATTGGTTATTAGATTCATTGTCAGAAGACTTTTTAATGTCACATGATTTGAAACATATGAATATTAAATATGAAAAAGAAATTCACTATGGTCATAAGATAGATAGTATCGTTGTTATTGATAACTTAACGACACATCACCAGATTAAAATTGGTGATGATGTTTATTGTGAAGCTGACTGTGAGTGGACGAAACGTTAGAATAAAAAATGCTCTGAGTAACTGGAAGTCTATCCAGTTACTCAGAGCATTTTTTATATTTTTATGATAAAGCATCTGCGACATAAATCGAGAGTTCTTCTTTTTCAAGACCAGCACTTAATCCAACCAATAGTTTGATTCTTGCTTTTTGACCATTTAAGCCACGACAGAAGATGCCGCCCATTTTTTTCAATTGAACGCCACCACCTTCATAGTCGTAAACATCTTGTGCCACGCCATTAAAGCAACGTGAAACAATTACAACTGGAATATCGCGATCAATTAATTTTTGAAGATTAGCTAAAACTTGTGGGGGAAGATTTCCTGCACCAAGAGCTTCAATGACAATACCGTTCGTTTGGTCATTATTAAGAAAACCAAGTAAATCAGCATCCATTCCAGCATAAGCCTTAATTAAATAAACATGATCAACAACTTTGTCGATTGCTAAGCAAGTCTGGCTTAGCAATTCGGCAAAAAAGGTCACGTTATCTTTAGCGATACTACCAATTGGGCCAAACGTTGGTGTTCTAAAAGTTGCGACATTTGTTGTATGTGTTTTTGTTACATAGCGTGCTGTATGAATTTCATCATTCATAACAACTAAGACACCTTTATCAACTGCATCATCACTTGCTGCAGTTAAGATGGCTGTTTGAAAATTGTGTAAGCCATCTGAGCCTATTTCATTTGCGGAACGCATAGCACCTGTTAAAACGACAGGTAGATGGTTCGGTAATGTAAGATCTAAAAAATAAGCAGTTTCTTCTAATGTATCCGTACCGTGAGTAATAACAATACCATCAATCGCTTCCGCGGATGCACGCATAATTCTTTTTTGAATAATTAGCATCTCTATGGGGCCAATATGTGGGGATGGTAAGTTAAAAATATTTTCAGTGATTAAATCGAAACGATCACCAAATGGATTTTCAACTTGGTTTAAAGGGTTTTCTGCACCAGGTGCAACTGCGCCTGTTTCTTGATTTTCAGACATGGCGATTGTACCACCAGTGTGTAAAATTAATATTTTTTTCATATTTTCCTCCTTGCTGACACTTAGATTATACATATTATATTGTACTTTGACTATGAATTTGTTACTGTATATGAACAGATAAGGTGGTTATGAGAATGAAAGAAAAACAATTAAGTAAGAATGAGTATTTATTTATTAGCTCAATGTTATTCGGTTTATTTTTTGGCGCGGGAAATTTAATTTTTCCAGTCTTTGTAGGTCAACAATCCGGACAAAACCTGTGGATAGGTAATTTAGGCTTTCTAATTGCTGGTGTTGGGTTACCTTTTTTAGGTGTAATTGCTATTGGATTGTCTAAAAGTAGGGGAGTTTTCGATTTAGCCTCTAAGGTTAATCGAACGTATGGCATAATTTTCACAATGTTGCTCTACCTAACTATTGGACCGCTATTTGCAGGTCCAAGATCAGCAACTATTCCGTTTGAAATTGGAATTGCACCACATATTAAAGCCAGCCAACATTCAGTATGGCTATTATTATTTTCAATTTTATTCTTCACAATAGTTTGGCTTTTGGCAGTTAAACCAACCAAGATATTAGTCTATGTTGGTAAGTATTTAAATCCCATATTTTTATGTGCGTTGGCTATTTTATTGTTATTTGTATTTATTAAGCCAATGGGTAATTTTTCAGATTTCCCCGCAACAAGTTCTTACAAGAATGGTGCTTTTATGTCTGCTTTTGGGCAAGGATATTACACTATGGATGCACTCGCTGGTTTGGCTTTTGGTATTATCATTGTGGATACAATTAAAGATTTAGGTATTACGAATCCTAAATCAATTACTAAAGGGATTATCTATTCTGGTAGTATCAGTGTTATTTTGATGGGAATCATCTATACATGCTTGGCCTATCTTGGGGCAACGAGTCTGGGTGTATTTCCACATTCTGGTAATGGTGGTGCTATTTTAGCTCAAGTTGCTCAACGTTATTTTGGACAATTCGGAAGTTTCTTTCTTGCTGCAATTATTGTTGTTGCTTGTATTAAAACGGCAATTGGCGTGACTAGCGCATGTGCTAAAACATGTGTTGAAATTATTGGTCATGGTAGCTATAAATTGTATTTAACACTTGGTTGTGTGATTAGTTGTTTAATTGCCAACGTTGGGTTAGATCAATTAATTACATTATCAACACCAGTTTTGATGTTGCTTTACCCACTTGCTATTGTATTGATGATTGCTGCCTGTTTAGAACCTACTTTAAATAAGTATGACTTAAAAGTCAGCATTATCTACAAATGGTTAACCGTTTTAACGCTTTTTAGTGCCATTTTTGATGGACTAAACGCGATGCCAATTTCAATTAAAAATTTAGCTTTTGCTAAAAATATGTTAGCATTTGCAAATCATTATTTACCACTGTTTAATATTGGCTTAAGTTGGATAGTTCCTGCTGCGTTAGGATTACTTATGGGACTAATTTTTATGATTCGTGAAAAGAAAATAAATTAAAAAGAAACACCCAAAGTTATTTTCTTTTTAGTGGTATACTACACAAGTAGTAAAATACAAAATTTCGGGGTAGAGAATACAGCGTTAAGTGCCAAAAGGACGGAATGTGTCTTTTGGACGAAGGCTAGCGATAGCTGCGGTTGTGTTTTCGCATTCGCCGCATACCACAATGTGGCAACTCCAACGAGGAGATGTCTGAATCATGGAAAATTTAACAAAGAGGTTAACCGCAAAGAATATAGCGGTGATGGGTCTATTATTGGCTGGTCAAATTATTCTAACTAATTTATTATCGTATCAGGTATTGACGTTACGGATAAGTTTCACTTTTATTGCGACTTATCTATTAGCGGCGTGGTTTGGCCCATTACTGGGTGGTATTGGTTCTGTTTTATCGGATTTACTTGGAACAGTATTATTCAGTAAAGGAGGTACATTTTTCTGGGGATTCTCGCTATCTGCTTTCTTAGGTGCGTTTTTCTATGGACTTGTATTTTATAAAAAACCATTTACGTTACCGCGAATTATTATTGCCGTATTAATCAATGTCGTTGTTATTGATTTATTGTTAAATACATTCTGGCTAGTATTAATGTACCAGTCACCTTGGACAATTATCTATGCACGTGCTATCAAAGATTTAATTTTAATTCCAATTCAAATTATTTTGTTATATATGGTTGGTAATAATAAACAAATCCAAAGATTAGGTAAACGATTATAGGAGGATTCAATCTATGCCATTGATGAAAATTGATATGATTGAAGGCCGTTCTGAAGGCCAAATAAAAGAAATTTTAGATATTGCTTATGATGTAATGCTTAATTCATTTGGCGCACCAGTTAGTGACAGATATCAAATTGTCACTCAACATCCAATAAATGAAATGCAAATTTTAGATACTGGGCTTGGATTTATGCGAACAAAAGAAGTATTGGTCTTTAGTTTAACAACGCGACCAAGAACGACAGAGCAAAAAGAAACCTTCTATCAACAGTTAATGCAACAGTTACAAACAAAAGTTGGATTGAGACCAGAAGATTTAATGATTAATTTAACAACTAATACTGATGAAGATTGGAGCTTTGGCATGGGCCAAGCACAATTTTTAACGGGTGACTTATAGAAATTAACCAGACGGCGAATTTATTTTCGTCGTCTATTTATTTGCTAAAGAAGGGTGAATCACTGATAAATTTACTAAAATAAGTTATAATAAAGAAAATAAACTATTTGGAGGAATTTAAATGTCAATTTTAGTTTTGGGTGGCGCAGGTTACATTGGTTCACATACTGTTGATCAATTAGTAGAAAATAGTCGTGATGTTGTTGTTGTCGATAATTTAGTGACAGGGCACTTAGAGGCTGTTAATAAAAAGGCAAAATTTTATCAAGGAGATATTGCGGATAAAAATTTTATGCGCAATGTTTTCAAAAATGAGGATATTGAAGCAGTTATTCATTTTGCAGCTTCATCTCTTGTTGGTGAATCAATGGTAAAACCATTAAAATATTTTGACAATAATACAGCAGGGATGATTCATTTACTTGAAGTCATGACTGAAGTTGGCGTTAAAAAAATCGTCTTTTCTTCAACAGCTGCAACATATGGTGAACCTAAAGTTGTCCCAATTCATGAAGATGACCCTCAAATTCCAACAAATCCATATGGTGAAAGTAAATTAGCCATGGAAAAAATTATGCACTGGACTGACGTTGCAGATGGTGTTAAGTTTGTCGCATTACGTTATTTCAATGTTGCTGGATCAAAACCAGATGGTAGCATCGGTGAAGATCACAATCCTGAAACACATTTAATTCCAATTATTTTACAAGTTGCTAACGGAGAACGTGAAAAATTACAAATTTTTGGGGACGATTATGATACCAAAGATGGTACAAACGTCCGTGATTACGTGCATGTTCTTGATTTAGCAGATGCGCACATTCGCGCCTTAGATTACTTACTTGCGGGAAATGAAAGTAATGCCTTTAACTTGGGTTCATCTAATGGATTTTCAAATATGGAAATTCTAGAAGCAGCACGCCGTGCAACAGGTAAAGAAATTCCTGCAGAAATTGCACCACGTCGTGCAGGTGATCCTTCAACTTTAATTGCAGCAAGTGAAAAAGCACATGAAATTCTTGGTTGGGCTCCTAAGTATGAAAATATGGAAGATATCATTAAGACAGCATGGACTTTTGAACAGACGCATCCAAATGGATTTTCAAAATAAATTAGTTATTAACCATAGGACAATTATTTGTCCTATTTTTTTGTTAATTTTCTCTTAGAAAAAATTTGTGATACTATTTTTGTGCTAAAATGTTAACAAAGCAGAGATAAAGGAAGATATGAATGAAAATTTTAGCAATTGATACATCGAATATACCACTCAGCGTCGCTGTTTTAGAAGATAGTGCATTATTAGCAACTATCACAACGAATATAAAAAAAAATCACAGTATTACATTGATGCCAGCAATTTCTGATGTCATGAAATTAGCAGGTATTAAGCCTGCAGAGCTAGACCGAATTGTGGTTGCACAAGGTCCAGGATCTTTTACTGGTCTCAGGATTGGCGTTGCCACAGCTAAAACACTAGCATTTACATTAGATTGTGAATTAGTTGGTGTCTCTAGTTTAGCAATGTTGGCTGCAGGTATTTCCACAAATAGTGATTCTGATATTGTACCGTTATTTGACGCACGTAGGAATTACGTATTCTCAGGTTTGTATAAAAATGATAATGAGCTTGTAAATGAATTACCAGACCAGCATAGAGAACTTGTGACTTGGGTGACTGAATTAAAAGAGCGTAACCGACCACAAATTTTTGTTGGAACTGATGTCGATTTATTTAAACAACAAATTATCGATATTTTAGGTGATCAGGCACAGTTTCCAGCTTCATTTTTAAATATTCCTCAGGCATTTATTTTGGGATTAATTGGTAAAGATAAAGAGCCCGCTAATCAGGAGACATTTATTCCGAATTATTTACGATTAACGCAAGCAGAGACGCAATGGTTAGAAACCCATTCAGATAAGGATCATAATACCTATGTTGAAAAAATTTAAAGCACGAGTGAAACAAATTATTCCAGAATTAAGACCAGATGAACCTGTTAGGACATTAGTTTTTCAGAATCATAGAATTAAAATTAGAAATGAAAGTTATTTTATGACACGTGCTGTTGTACCTGATATTCCGGAACTACTTGAGATTGAAAAAGCAGTTTATGATGGTAAATCACCATGGAGTGCAAAAATATTTGAAGGCGAAATTTGCCAAAAAAGCAAAACACTTTATTTAGTCTTACGTAAGGAAGATAAAATGTTAGGCTTTATTGGTTGTTCAACGGATGCAATAACGGGAGACGTACATATTGCGAATATTGCTGTTCTACCTGAATGTCAGGGTAGAGGGATGGGAAACTTTTTGGTAACGTCTATTACAAGGCGTGCTCGTTTAATGAGATTTAGAACAGTTAGTTTAGAGGTTCGCCGTGATAACCAGACGGCTTTAAATCTATACCACCAATTAGGATTTACTAAAGTGGGTATCCGAGAGAATTATTATGTTGAAGATGGGCAAGATGCTGTTGATATGTTGCTTAAATTAAAATAAAGGAATATGAATTAAGTTGAAAGAGGTCTCAATGGATAAAACGGAAAGAAATCTAATTTTAGCATTTGAATCAAGTTGTGATGAAACTAGTGTCGCAGTGGTCGAAGACGGTCATCTTATTTTGTCGAACATCATTGCAACGCAAGTTAATAGTCATAAACGTTTTGGTGGTGTTGTACCTGAAGTTGCCAGCCGCCACCATATTGAACAAATTACGAGTTGTATTAAAGATGCTATGACAGAAGCAAATGTAACTTATGATGATTTAGATGCTGTTGCGGTTACTTATGGACCAGGATTAGTTGGTGCTTTACTAGTAGGTGTTTCTGCTGCTAAAGCTATCGCATTTGCTCACGAGTTGCCTTTAATTCCCGTTAACCATATGGCAGGCCATATTTTTGCAGCGCGCTATGAATCTGAAATAGTGTATCCATCAATGGCTTTACTCGTTTCGGGTGGACATACTGAGTTAGTTTATATGCCTGAAGAAGGTCAATTTGAAATTATTGGTGAGACACGTGATGACGCAGCAGGTGAAGCTTATGATAAAGTTGGGCGTGTTCTTGGGATGACTTATCCATCAGGAAAAGAAATTGATGAACTTGCACATACTGGACAAGATACGTTTAATTTTCCGCGTGCCATGATCAAAGATGACAGTTATGACTTTAGTTTCAGTGGATTGAAAAGTGCCTTCATCAATACAGTTCACCATGCAGATCAATTAGGCGAAGAGTTGGACCGGGCTGATTTAGCAACAAGCTTTCAACAAAGTGTGATTGATGTACTTGCTGAGAAAACGGTACGTGCTTGTCATGAGTATGATATTAAACAATTAATTTTAGCCGGTGGTGTGGCAGCTAATAAAGGGTTACGTACAAGACTTGAATCTGATATGAAGAAAATGAATGATATTGAATTTGTGAAGGCGCCCATTAAATTATGTGGTGATAATGCTGCAATGATTGGTGCAGCAGGATATGTTGAATTTATTAAAGGTCAACGTGCAGGATTAAATTTAAATGCTGATCCTAGTTTAGAATTTGATTGGATAGTTTAATTATTATAAAATTAAAATAGAGATTTAGAGTTCGCCTTGTAATGCTAAACAGTTGTTTAACACTGGGGAGAACGCTAAATCTCTATTTTTTTGTAAATGGTTAATTTATATTTCTAAAATAATTTTTTGGTAAAATAAATTGGGATAGATAAACGAGTAATCCTAGTCCGAATAGAATAATAATTGTGGTTCCAAAAATAAAATCAAATTGTTGTAATTGATAGTACGCAATAATGCCAATTAACCACCAAATAATATTTAACCAATAAGGCAACGTTTTTTTCATAATAAAGTAAGTGACAAAAACAATTGCATATAATGGTGTAAAAACTGACGCGATAAAATATAAGAAATTTTGATAATTATCAATAGGAACTACCCATGCAATGACTAAGCCAAGCGCAACTATAATGATACTAATCAATTTCATATGTTTAAAGGAATGTATATTCTGAACGTTAATTGTTGCTGACATAACATCTAAAAATGTGGTTGTAACAGTTGAAAATATAATAATGAATAATGCGATTATACCTAAACCTGATGTAGCCAAGAACGAGGTAAAATCAGTGAATCCGGTTCTAGTTGTTAAAAGTAAGCCAATGGTAAACATGATTAAACTACCTAAAAAATAGCTAAACGAACTAACTGTAGACATAGCAAGTGGATGTTTTGTTGATTTTGTGTAATCACCTATTAGTGGTAGCCAAGATAACGCCATGGTGATATTTAATTCAACAGCTGATCCAAATGTCATATTTAAGCCATTGGAAGTATGTGAAACGGGTACTTTGAAAATTAAAAAAATCATGATACCTGCACCAATAACTAATAAATTAACAACAATTAAATTAATTCGATACAAACTATTTTCGCTAACTAATAACCAAATGATAATCAAAATAGCTATGACAAGTCCCATAATAATTGAATTTTTAAAATTAAGTAAGGAACTTGAAATACCATTCATTGCTGAAATTGCGTTGACGATCATAACAGCGGTCCAACCAATTAGTTGAATCAAATTGATAAGTGAAAATAAGAGCACACCTGTTGAGCCAAAAGCAACTTTAGTTGACTGAATGGCTGTCTGATGCTTTTTGGCACCAATATAACCAGCAGGTAGTAAGAAGAGACCACAACCAATTAAATGACCAATTAGAATTGCAAGGAAACCTTTAGAAAAGCCAAGTGGAGCTAGTAACATGCCCGTCATAATTTCGGCAATTGAAATGGCCGCACCTAGCCAAAGTAAAAATTGTCCACGTAATTCTTTAGTTTCTGTCATCTTAATCGTCCTCCAATTTAAAATAATGATTTATGGATTGAACTGTTTGTTCAATGTTCGGACTTTTAGCAATCAAGGAAATAACAGCAACTCCCGAAACAGTTGTAGTAGCCAGTTTGGCTAAATTATTTTCTGAAATACCACCAATTGCAACAATCGGGAGTTTACTAATTGATAGTAATTGATTTAAGCCAGCTATTCCGAGAGGCGCAGTCGCATCTGACTTTGATTTTGTAGGAAAGACAGGGCCACTACCAATATAAGCGATACCTGATAATTGATTGGCTTGTTTAATTTGATCGAGTGTTTGACAAGAAAGGCCAATCGCTAATTGACCCGCCGATTGATCTATCACATTTTGAATCTTTTGGTCATTTTGGCCAACGTGAATACCATCTGCTTGAATTTCAAGTGCTAAAGGTAGATCATCATCAATGAAAAAAGGAACTTGGTATTTTGTGCATAACCTCTGACATTCAATTGCGAGTGTCTTTTTTTGTATCCGGGTTAAAGGGGTTAAGAGATTTTTTTCTCTAAATTGGAAACAAGAAATGCCTGATTTTAACGCTCGTTCTAAAGTAGGTAGTAATTGATTGTCGGCGACGTCTTGAGTTCCTGCAATGAAGTAACTTGCTAACCATGATTGATTAAATGTCTTCATTTTGCGTTACCTCACGATATGCCCAATGATTTAATGGCCCGTGACCATGTCCAACGATAATACCGTTGCTAATTGTTGCTTCAACATATTTTTTAGACACTAAGATGGCCGTTTTAATATCTTGTCCTTTGGCAATTTCTGCTGCAATGCAGGCTGAGAGGGTATCACCAGTGCCATGAGTTCGAATTGTATCAATACGTTTCGAGCTCATCCAGAATGAATCGTTATCTTCTAATAATACAAAGTCATTTACGATATTTTCAGAGTTATAATGTCCGCCTTTAATGATGACGTTTTTTGCACCTAATAATTTAATCTTTTTTCCAGCTGCACTCATGTCTTCTTTTGAATTAATGGTCAAGCCAGTTATGACTTCAGCTTCTGGAATATTCGGGGTTACTACCGTGGCTAAAGGAATTAATTCTTCTTTGATTGTAACAACAGCATCCTCAGAAAGAAGTGTGGCACCGCCTTTTGCAACCATGACAGGGTCAACAATTAGGGGACCAAATTGATATTTTTTCAGATTTTTAACGACTACTTTAACGTGTTCTGAATCTGCAAGCATCCCTGTTTTGCATGCTTTAATGGCTAAATCATTTGCAATTGAGGCAAATTGTTCATTAATAATTTTAGCAGGGAGGGGAAGACTGTCTTGCACACCAAGTGTGTTTTGTGCAGTGATTGCGACGAGAACTGTTGCAGCATAGACATGCCGTTCTTGCATCGTTTTTAAGTCAGCTTGCATACCAGCGCCACCACTACTATCGGATCCAGCAATTGAAAGTGCTTGTGGAAAATCAGGCATTATAGGTCTCCTTTCATCGTTATCTGATTAGAAAGTTCATTTATCGTTATTAAATGTAGTTTATCAAGTAGGTTAACAATAAAACTACCTGGTTTTTCGGTAATTAACTCATCAGCAACAAGTTCACCAGTTGTTGCAAAGATAAGGCAGGCGATTCTTGCTGCTTCAAACTCATTATCTTTAGAGACAGCTGCAAACGCAGCAATTAAACTTGAAAGCATATCGCCTGAACCAACATGTGTTTGGAAAAGAGACGTTCCCTGTGTCACAGTTGCAACACGCTTTCCATCAGAAATATAGTCTGTAGGACCACTTAGAACAACCGTACAATTGTACCGTTTGGCTACAATTTTTGCGATTTCTGCTAAATCTGCAGAACCATTTCCTGCATCAATACCTTTTGCTTGCCATTCAACACCAGCTAATGCAGCAATTTCACCAGCATTACCGCGAATAAAATTAAAATGAAAATGCTCAAGCAAGTTTGTAATTACTTTTTGTCGGTAAGGCATGGCAACAGCAACTGGGTCTAGCACAAGTGGGATAGCTAAATCGTTTGCGATTTGACTAACCCTCTCAATGTAAGGTAATTCTGAACTTTTAAATGATCCCATATTGATTGTGGCAGCAGCAGAAATTTGTAACATTTCGGCTGCTTCTTCAATCGCACTGGGCATGATAGGGGAAGCGCCAATTGCGTTGAGTCCATTGGCAACGTCTTGAACCGTGATGTAATTAGAAATGTTGAAAATTACTGGGTTCTCTTCACGAAGTTTATCGAGTAGTTCTAATGGCATAACTTTCTCCTCTTGAGTACACAAAAACCCCACTCTTTGACAAAAAAATTGTAGAGTGGGGTCCTTCTTCACACTTTCCTACGCAAGTTTTGGCTTACAGGTTCGAAGGGATTAGGTTGAAAAAACCTATCTCAGTTCTTCTAAAGAACACCCCTAGTGTACTTATATTTTATTTTTAGATTACAACAAAAGAATAGGCTTTCATTCTTTAAATGTCAATAAATAAAAAAAAAAAAGCTAGCTTATTCTAAAGCTAAGCTAGCTTCTTCCCAATTAGTTTCTGCAGTCTCTATTGCAGTTTGAATAGATTGTAGTTCAGTTTGTAGTTCCTGAAGTTTATCTGCATCACTAAAAATAGTAGGTTGAGACATTTTTTCTTCAAGTTCTGTTTGATGAATTTCTAATTCACTTAATTCAGATTCTAAACGATCAATTTCACGTGTTAATTTACGTTGTTCCTTTTGCGTTTCTTTATTTTGTTGATAATTAGTTGTTGGTTTAACTTCAGGGACTTCTGAAGATGAGGCAATTTCAAGTGCCATTTTTTCGGCTGCGATAGCTTCTAATTCTTCTTTTTTATCAACATAATAATCGTAATCACCCATGTAGTAAGTAGAGCCTTCTTTTGAAACTTCAATAATACTTTCTGCAACTTTATTAATGAAGTAGCGGTCATGAGAAACAAGTAAGACAGTACCATCAAAGTTAGCAATCGCCTTTTCAAGGACTTCCTTACTATCAATGTCTAAATGGTTAGTGGGTTCATCAAAGATTAGGAAGTTATCTTTGTCCATTGCAAGTTTGGTCAAAGCAAGACGCGCTTTTTCACCACCACTTAAATTTGAGACACGTTTCAAAACGTCATCCCCAGAAAATAGAAATCCACCTAATAATGATCGAATATCTGTTTCAGGAGTTGAAGGATGATCATTCCAGAGTTCATCTAAAACAGTATTTTTATCTGTTAATTGATTTTGCTCCTGATCGTAGTAGCCAACATGAACATTAGCGCCAAGGAATGCTTCACCACGAATAAATGGAATTTGGCCTAAGATACTTTTAAGTAAGGTTGATTTTCCCACACCATTCGGGCCAACAATAGCTTGAACTTGATGCTTATGTAAATCAATTGAAACGGGTTCAGATAACACTTTATTATCGTAACCAACAGCTGCCCCGGCAACAGTTAAAACGATATTACCACTCTCATCTGCAGATTTAAAACTAAAACGAGGGGCTTTTTCGTCACCTTCTGGTCGGTCAAGTTTATCTAATTTTTCGAGTTGTTTACGACGACTTTGCGCTCGTTTTGTTGTTGAGGCTCGAACAATGTTTTTATTAACAAAATCTTCGAGTTTTTCAATCTTATCTTGTTGTTTTTCGAAAACTTTCCATTCTTGTTTTAAATTAGCTTCTTTTTTTACAATAAATTGGGAGTAGTTGCCATTGTAGTGAGTCGTTTCATTATGGCTCATATCATAAACTTCTGTCACAATTTTATCTAAGAAGTAACGATCATGAGAGACAATTAAGAGTGCCCCTGTATAAGTCTTCAAATAGCCTTCTAACCAAGTTAGTGTCTCAATATCTAAGTGGTTAGTTGGTTCATCTAAAATTAATAAATCACGTTTTTCTAAAAGTAATTTTGCTAAGGCTAAACGTGTTTTTTGACCACCAGAGAGAGTCCTAATATCGCGATTGAAATCTTCTTCATAAAATCTAAAACCATGTAAAACAGAACGGATTTCTGATTCATAACCATAGCCATTTTTTTCACTGAAATCATGTGAAACTTGATCATAGGTTGATAATAGTTTTTCAAATTTTTCAGAATCTTCTGCATTTTTAGGATCAGCAATTTGGGCTTCTAATGTATGAATTTGGATTTCCATTTTTTTTAAATAATCAAAAACACGACTCATTTCGTCCCAAATCGAACGTTCTGAAGTAACAGTTGTTGTTTGTGCTAAGTAACCGATGGTCATGCCTTTATGTTTAATGATTTGACCAGCATCAGTAGCCTCTTGATCAATAATCATTTTAATTAATGTTGATTTTCCAGCACCATTTCGACCAACTAGGGCTATCCTAGCATCGTCTTTGATATCCATATTTGCATTTTCAAAAAGAACATCTGCGCCAAAATAGCGAGCTGCTTGTTGTACTTGTAACAGAATCAAAATAATTCCACCTTTCTTTTAAAGTGACGATTGAATAATTAATACTAGACTATTCATAAGAATATGAGCAATCATTGACGTTTTGATGTCACCTGTTCGTTTGTAGAGGTAACAGAAAAGTAATCCAATTAAAAAGTAGATAGCTAAATGGCCATCATTATGTGCCAAACTAAATAATAAACTAGAAAGAATTGCGGCAGAAATAGGTGATATGAAACTTGCTAAATTGCCAAAAAAGACTTTTCTAAAAACGAGTTCCTCCATAATGGGAGCACCAAGTGAGACTGCCAACATATAATAAGGATATTTTGTAAAAATAGTCATAATTTCATTTGTATTTTGTGAGGGTACGGTCGTTTTTAAAATGGTGAATGAAATTAATTGAATAACTGTTTGGATTACTAACGTTAGAACGAATCCAAGAATACCCCACGAAATAATTTGTGACCATTTAGAGGAACCATCTATTGTATTTCTAGCACTGAAGTAATGATTTAACCAAATTAACAATATTGCTCCTAAAACATAATCAGCCGTCATTACTGGATAGATAACTGATTTTAAAGAAAATAGTTGATTCAGAATTGTTGGTAAAATAAAGATAACGAGGTAGCCTAATAAAATAGCGATTGAATTTTTACTAGTTGATTTTGACATGAGAACTCCTTTAACTGTAATTAGATAGTCGTGCATTTTTCTAGTGAATAAATTTGTATGATAAGTATAGCATAATTGACTAGATAGCGAATTCAATTCATATTAAAAATTCTATTAAATAAGAGCTGAAATGCTTGCAATTGTTTGAAAAATTGATTATAGTTAATTTTGTGATTAGCACTTAGGAAGATAGAGTGCTAAATAAAAGTGTTGGAGGGATAGAACGTGTTAAAACCATTAGCAGATCGTGTTATTTTAGAAGTAACAAAAGAAGAAGAAACAACAGTAGGCGGGATCGTCTTAGCAAGTAACGTACAAGAAAAACCACAAACAGGAAAAATTGTTGCAGTTGGTGATGGCCGTACGATGGATAACGGTGAAAAAATTGCTGTTGCTGTTAACGTTGGAGAGACCGTTTTATTTGATAAGTATGCTGGCTCAGAAGTTTCATTCGAAGGTAAAGACTACTTAATTGTTCATGAAAAAGATATCGTTGCAACAGTAGACTAATATAAATTTAAATTAAAGATGAGGTGGATTAATTATGTCAAAGGAATTAAAATTTTCTGAAGATGCTCGTTCAGCAATGCTTAGAGGTGTTGACCAATTAGCCAATACCGTTAAATCAACTTTAGGACCAAAAGGCCGTAATGTTGTTTTAGAAGAATCATATGGCTCACCAATTATTACAAATGATGGTGTAACAATTGCTCGTGCGATTGAATTAGAAGACCATTTTGAAAATATGGGTGCTAAATTAGTATCAGAAGTTGCTTCAAAAACGAATGATATAGCTGGTGATGGAACGACAACTGCTACTGTTTTAACACAAGCTATCGTCACTGAAGGTATGAAGAATGTGACAGCAGGTGCTAACCCTGTTGGGATTCGTCGTGGTATCGAAACTGCTACAAAAGCAGCCGTTGCTGAATTACATGAATTATCACACAAAGTTGAAACAAAAGAAGATATTGCTCAAATTGCTTCTGTATCTTCAGCTAATGAAGAAATTGGTGCTTTAATTGCTGACGCTATGGAAAAAGTTGGTAATGATGGCGTTATTACAATTGAAGAATCAAAAAGCATCGATACATCATTAGATGTCGTTGAAGGGATGCAATTTGATCGAGGTTACTTGTCACAATATATGGTAACTGATAACGATAAAATGGAAGCTAACTTAGAGACACCATATATTTTAGTAACGGATAAGAAAATTTCTAATATTCAAGAAGTCTTACCATTATTACAATCTATTGTGGAACAAGGTCGCCCATTGTTAATCATCGCCGATGATGTTGATGGGGAAGCTTTACCAACATTAGTATTGAATAAAATTCGTGGTACATTTAACGTTGTTGCAGTCAAAGCACCTGGATTTGGTGATCGTCGTAAAGCGATGCTTGAAGATATTGCCATCGTTACTGGTGCAACAGTGATTACTGATGAACTTGGTTTACAATTGAAGGATACAACAATTGAACAATTAGGTTCAGCTGGTAAAGTTAATATTACAAAAGAAAACACAGTTATTGTTGAAGGTTCTGGTGATAAAGCTAAAATTACAGAACGTGTTGGTTTGATTAAAAAACAAATCGATGAAACGACGTCTGAATTTGATCGTGAAAAATTACAAGAACGTTTGGCAAAATTATCTGGTGGGGTTGCTGTCATCAAAGTTGGTGCTGCAACTGAAACAGAATTAAAAGAACGCAAATACCGTATTGAAGATGCTTTGAATGCGACACGCGCTGCTGTCGAAGAAGGATTCGTTGCCGGTGGTGGTACTGCATTTGTTAACGTTATTAGTAAAGTTGCTGCACTTGAAGCAGTTGGCGATGAATTAACGGGTATCAAGATTGTTCAACGTGCTTTGGAAGAACCAGTACGCCAAATTGCAAAGAATGCTGGACTTGAGGGTTCAGTTATTGTTGAAAAACTAAAATCAGAAAAACCTGGTATTGGTTTTAACGCAGCAACAAATGAATGGCAAGATATGATTGAAGTTGGGATTGTTGATCCAACTAAAGTGACACGCTCAGCATTGCAAAATGCAGCTAGTGTCTCAGCCTTATTATTAACAACTGAAGCAGTTGTTGCAGATAAACCAGAACCAGTATCTGCAGCTGATCCACAACAAATGCCTGGTGGTATGGGCGGTATGATGTAACCCATTTGTCATAAAAAATGATGAAAATTTAAGAGCTATTAATCCGTGTTATTCTGGGATTAGTAGCTCTTTTTTTATGCTGAAAATAAAGTTTGTTTGCAGTATTGTATATTTAAAAATAAACGAGTAAAATAGAGTGAATTCGGTGAATAGAAATTAGTAATTAAAATAACTATTCAGTAAAATAAATGCGCTGTTTTGGCATCATTTATGAATGGATTTTTAAATATAGAACATAAGGGGTAAAGAGAAATGCGTCGTTATTTAAAGAGACTTTTAATTGGGAAGCCATTAAAATCTTCTGAAGAAGGAGATCAACAATTATCAAAATTTAAGGCATTAGCGCTCTTATCGTCAGATGCACTCTCATCTGTGGCGTATGGTACGGAACAAATTGTTACCGTTTTAGTGGGCTTTTCAGCAATGGCAATCTGGTATTCATTACCAATTGCATTGTTAGTCTTAGTTTTATTGGCTTCAATTACAATTTCGTATCGCCAAATTATCCATGCTTATCCTAAGGGTGGAGGCGCGTATGTTGTCTCAAGTAAAAACTTAGGTAAAAATGCTGGATTAATTTCTGGTGGATCGCTTTTAATTGATTATATGTTGACAGTAGCGGTTAGTGTTTCCGCAGGGACTGAGGCATTGATTTCTGCGGTACCTTCGTTATATGGACATCAAGTAGCAATCTCAGTGGTTATTATTATTTTGGTAATGGCAATGAACTTACGAGGCTTGCGGGAATCAGCTTCATTCTTAACTATTCCTGTTTATCTTTTCGTGGTTATGATTATATTGATGTTACTAGTTGGTGGTTATAATATTATGACAGGTCAAGTACCTTACCACGCAACAGCTGCTGTGGGTACGGCCGTTCCTGGAATTACACTAGCCTTACTTTTGAAAGCATTCTCATCGGGATCATCTTCATTAACTGGTGTTGAAGCAATTAGTAATGCAGTGCCTTTCTTCAAAAAACCACATGCTAAAAATGCTGCTGCTACTTTAACAATTATGGCGACGCTTTTGGCAGTCTTCTTTGGTGGAATAACATTCTTAAACTATTGGTATGGCATTATTCCTACTGAAAAAGTAACTGTTCTTTCACAAATTGCACAAACAACATTTGGACAAGGTATTTTGTATTACGTTTTCCAATTTTCAACAGTATTGATTTTAGTATTAGCTGCAAATACAGGTTTCTCGGCATTTCCAATTTTAGCGTTTAATTTAGCTAAAGATAAATTTATGCCTCATTTGTATATGGATAAAGGTGATCGATTAGGCTACTCTAACGGAATTATCACGTTAGCGGCCGGATCAATTATTTTAACATTTATATTTAATGGATCAACGTCATTATTAATTCCATTATATGCGGTAGGTGTGTTTATTCCGTTTACGTTGTCTCAGACAGGGATGATTGTAAAATGGTATCATGATCGCCCAAAAGGTTGGATTATGAAAGCCTTTTACAATTTCTTAGGGGCCTTTATCTCATTTAGTATTTTGTTGATTCTCTTTAGATATCGCTTATCAACAGTATGGCCATTCTTTATTATCATGCCAGTTATGTATATTATATTCTATAAAATAAATGATCATTACAATAAAGTTGCCGAACAATTACGTTTAACAGAAGAAGCAGAAATTCATGATTACGATGGCTCCACAGTTATCGTGTTAGTTAGTTCTGTAACGCATGTTACAACGGGTGCAATTAATTATGCACGTTCAATTGGTGACTACGTAATTGCAATGCACGTTTCTTTCGATACAAATCCGGAAAAAGAACATGAAACGGAACGTGAATTTAAAGAACGTTTCCCTGGTGTTCGTTTTGTTGATTTACATTCGTCATATCGTTCAATTGCTTCACCTGTTGTGAAATTTACAGATGTTATTGCTAAGAATGCCGCTGCTCGTAACTTCACAACGACAGTCTTAGTACCACAGTTTGTTCCAAGAAAACCATGGCAAAATATTCTTCATAATCAAACGAGTTTAAGATTGAGAACGGTCTTAAATTCTCGCGAGAATATTATTGTTGCAACATATAATTATCATTTGAAAAAATAAACATTGAAAAGTATCAATTAAATTTAATTGATACTTTTTTTGTATTTATTTAACAACGTGGTATAGTTAAGACTACTATGACAGAATATTTTTAAGGAGAGATATCAAAATGTTTCCAATTATCGTAGCATTTTTCGCAACAGCGCTTATCTCCGCGTTGCTAACTCCCGTTATTAGACTATTTTCAATTAAAATTGGAGCAGTCGATGTTCCAAATAATAGACGAGTAAATAAGGTTTCAATGCCTACAATGGGTGGATTAGCCATTTTTATAGCTTTTAACTTTACGAATTTTTTTATTTTAAAAAATCAATATCCAATAAAAATGTTAGTGACACTGTTTGTTGCTGAATTGGTAATTATTATCACCGGTGTTTTAGATGATAAGTTTGAATTAAAACCACGCCAAAAGATGTTTGGCATCACAGTTGCCGCCTTGATCGTCTACTTTTTTTCAAATATGCGAATGACGACATTCACTTTACCTTATTTTGGTATTATTAATTTAGGATGGATGAGTTTCCCTATTACAATTATTTGGATTTTAGCTATTACAAATGCTATTAATTTAATAGACGGATTAGATGGCTTAGCAACTGGGGTTTCCATTATTGATTTATTTACAAGTGGTTTGGTAGGCTATTTCTTTTTAGTTAATACAAATAGTTATATTGCAATTATGATGTTTACGCTGGTTGCTGCTCTGATTGGATTTTTGCCATATAATTTCTTTCCAGCTAGAATCTACTTAGGGGATACAGGCGCGTTATTTATTGGATTTATGATTTCAGTATTCTCTTTATCTGGACTTAAAAATGCAACTTTTATTTCTATTATTGTGCCTGTTTTAATATTGGGTGTACCAATTACGGATACTGTTTATGCAATGTTACGCCGGATTTTAAATAAAAAGCCTATCTCTCAAGCAGACAAACATCATTTACATCATCGTTTGATGCAAATGGGGTTAACGCATCGACAGACAGTATTAGTTATATATGGCATTGCGTTAATTTTTTCATTTATTTCATTACTTTATCCAATATCATCAATTTGGGGTTCAATACTAATGTCAGTTGCGACATTAGTGGGACTAGAACTATTCGTAGAGTCCATCGGATTAGTTGGATCTAAACGAAAGCCACTGCTAAATTGGATTAAAAGAATTGTTAAAACGATGACTTCAAAAAAATAGATAGTAAAAAGGATGTCCAGTAATTGGGCATCCTTTTTACTTAACTTGAATTTCATTATATAAATCTTGGCCTAATTTAAAAGTTATTTGGTTATTGAGTAGGTTGATTAGTTGATCTTGTAAGGTTAATATCAAATTTTTATCAACTGCTAAAGTTATTTCTACTGTTTCAAGATAGGTTGTGTGTTGGATTATAATTGAATTTTTTTCAAGATAATTTTCAAGTTTTCCAACATTTTGGTAAGCAATTTGGCAAATAAGTTCGGTTTGTAAAATACGTTCAACGATACCAATTTGTTCAATCGTCTGCGAAGCAGCATTACTATAAGCACGGATTAAACCACCAGCACCTAGCTTAATACCACCAAACTTTCGACTAACAACGATACAAATATTTTTAAGCTGATTTTTTTTAATAACTTCTAGAATGGGAACACCAGCCGTTCCAGAGGGTTCACCATCATCGCTTTGACGTTGGATTTCAGACTCAGTACCAAATGTGTATGCAAAACAGTGATGTCTTGCTTTAGGTTCTAATTTCTTGACTGATTCAATAAAAGCAACTGCATCAGATTCTGTCGCGATTCGAGTGACACGACAAATGAAGGAAGACTTCTTTTCAATTAATGTGGCTAAACCAGATTCTTTAATTGTTAAATAATTTTTTGACATAATTAAGGTTCCTTTGCGTATTTAAACTTATTGAAGGGATTGAGGAGAATGACACTTTCAAGTTTGTATGGTCGTTTAATAACTGATTCAGAAATTGACGAAACTATTAATTTAGATGAACTTACGTCGTACCCAGGAATTAGTATTGAAGATAAACAATTAATCTGTCGCAGATGCCTTTCACAACTTAATTTAAAGGAAAATAAATTACAAGGTGACCGGTACTATTGTTCATACTGTATGATATTAGGACGTATTTCAACTACGACTACACTTTATACTATACCTGAACCCAACTTGTTTTCAACTCAAAAAGGGAGTCCATTGACGTGGAATGGAGAATTAACGACTAGCCAAGAAATATGTGCTAATGAAGTGAAACAAATTTTTAAAAATTCGGGTGCCCGGCATTTACTGTGGGCGGTAACCGGCGCTGGTAAAACAGAAATGCTATTCAAAGGTATTGAAGCTGCTATTATGGATGGTAAGCGCATCTGTTTAGCATCACCACGGGTCGATGTTTGTATTGAATTATTTCCGAGATTGCAGGCAGCATTTCAAAATATTGATATTTGTTTGCTGCACGGAAAGACAACGGAACCATACCGTTATACCCAACTAGTCATCTGTACAACACATCAATTGTTAAGATTTCATAAAGCGTTTGACGTTATGATAGTTGATGAGGTAGATGCCTTTCCATATGCACAGAATCAATTACTGCTTCAAGCAACAACACAAGCAACTAAACAAAAAGGGGCAAGTTTATTTTTAACGGCAACCCCAAGTGAGGATCTGTTAAAGGAGGTTCGCTTAAAACAATTAACGGTTAGTTATTTACCAATACGCTTTCATGGTCAATTATTGCCTGAAATTAAAATTAAATTTGAAAAAGCGTGGGAAAAGAATTTAAAAAAAGGACGTTTACCCAAAAAATTAACACTGAAAATGACAGAGTGGCTAAAACGTAAGGATCCATTTTTAATTTTTGTGCCGAAAATTTGGTTATTGGAACCAGTAATGGAAGCATTTAAAAAGAAGTTTCCTAATTTAAAGGGGGACACTGTTTATTCTGAAGATCCAGATAGACTAGATAAAGTTAAGGCAATTAGAACAGGCGAACTACGGTATCTAATCACAACAACAATTTTAGAACGTGGTGTGACATTTGCTAATCTGGATGTTTTTGTTCTGGGTGCAGATGATAAAACTTTTTCAACGGCAGCGTTAGTTCAGATTGCTGGCAGAGTGGGACGTAATGTCAATCGTCCGTTTGGTGACGTTATCTTTTTATGTTGTGACTACACGATTTCAATAAAAAAGGCAGTTGGACAAATAAAAACGATGAATCGTAAAGCAAGGAAATTAAAGATATGAGAAACTGTCAGATTTGTCATAATACATTTAGTCAAAAATTAACGCTAGCATTTATATTATCGACTAAACCTTATGAAAAAAAGATAGTTTGTAAGAGATGCCAGGAGCAGTTACGATTGATTAATACTCAGTTAGCCTGTAGAGGATGCGGTCGAGAACAAAATAGGCCACAATTATGTGCGGATTGTAAGAAATGGCAACTTATTTATCCTAATTTAAATTTTCAGAATCAAGCGTTGTACATTTATAATGATTTTATGAAAGATATCATTAAAAATTATAAGTTTAATGGTGATTATCAGCTGAGAACTATTTTTCAAGTACAATTAAAGCACAAAATAGAAACAATTGATTTTGATTACCTCGTGGTGATACCTGTTGATTCTGAAACGTTAAATAATCGAGGATTTAATCAAGTCTGTGGTCTTTTAGATATTAAGCATGATCATTTTTTAGTGCGAAATAATACGGTTAAAGAAAAACAATCGCATAAAAATAGGCAACAAAGGCTTGAATTAATTCAACCGTTTGAACTTAGTCCAGATTGCCCAGATTTATCGGATAAAGTTGTTTTGATTGTGGATGATATTTATACTACCGGCCGAACACTATTTTATGCCCATATTTTGTTAGCACAAAATGCTAAAAGCATTAAGAGTATTACCCTTGCAAGATAATGAACAATAGGTACAATTTTTAAATAAATTAGTATGATATATTTAAGCAAAAGTTAAAATGACTGTTAACGATTACAATGGCGTTTTAAATAGATTTGTTAAGGGATATCATTTGTAAATTTAAGTCTATTCGCTTATAATTAAATCAAGCGGTAAGGTAATTAATAGTTTCGTTACCTGCTGTAGATTGAAGGGAGAGTTTATTATGTTAAAATACAATATTCGCGGTGAAAATGTTGAAGTTACAGATGTTACTAGAGATTATGTTGAAAAGAAATTATTTAAATTAGAAAAATACTTTACTGATACATCTAATTCAACGGCCCATGTTAATTTAAAAGTTTATTCAGATAAAACGGCCAAAGTTGAAGTGACAGTTCCGATGCCTTCTCTCGTCCTTCGAGCTGAAGAAACATCACAAGATTTACTTTCAAGTGTTGATCTTGTGACTGATAAATTAGAACGTCAAATTCGCAAATATAAAACTAAAATTAATCGCCAATCAAGAGGCAAGGGAATTAAAGATATTGAAATTCGTAATGAAATTGCTGATGAAGAATCAGATTCTATTGATGAAGTAAGCAAATTTGATGTTGTTCGGACAAAGCATGTTTCTTTAAAACCAATGAATAGTGAAGAAGCTATTTTACAAATGGATATGTTGAGCCATAACTTCTTTATTTACGAAGATGCTGATACAGAGGGTATTAACATTGTTTACAAACGTAAAGATGGTCGCTATGGTTTAATTGAAGCTGAAGATTAAACTAACCTTGAAAAGCCTGTTGAGTAAGTTAACTACTCAGGGCTTTTTTGTTATTTTAGTTTAAAATTTATTGATTTAGTGATACTATAAAAAATGATATTATAATTAAAAATAATTCAATAAATGTGTTTGATATATAAGGGGAAAAGCTAAATGGCAAATGTATTAAGACAATGGGTTGAAAGTGATAATCGTGAATTAAGAAAACTAGGCAAAATAGCCGATAATATTGAAAATATGGCCGACGAGATGGCTTTATTATCTGATGATGAACTAAAAGCTAAAACACCTGCTTTTAAAGCAAGATATCAAGAAGGTGAAACGCTTGATGATCTTTTACCAGAAGCATTTGCAGTGGTACGAGAAGCCGCAAAACGTGTGTTAGGACTATACCCATTCCGTGTGCAAATGATTGGTGGAATGGTTTTAAATAATGGTGATATTGCGGAGATGAAAACTGGTGAAGGTAAAACTTTAACAGCTACTATGCCCGTTTATTTAAATGCAATTTCAGGTCTAGGTGTTCATGTTGTTACTGTTAATGAATATTTATCAAGCCGTGATGCAACAGAAATGGGCGAATTATATTCATGGTTAGGTTTAACTGTCGGATTGAATATTAACGAAAAAACAGCTGAAGAAAAGCGCGAAGCCTACGCAGCTGATATTACCTATTCAACAAATAGTGAATTAGGCTTTGATTACTTACGTGATAACATGGTTGTTTATCGTGAAGATATGGTTCAAAGACCTTTAAACTATGTTATCGTCGATGAAGTTGATTCAATTTTGATTGATGAAGCTAGAACACCGTTGATTATTTCTGGTCAAGCTGAAAAGACGACTGCCATGTATGTTCGTGCAGATCGTTTTGTTAAAACGTTAACTGAAGAAGAAGACTATAAAATTGATCTTGAATCAAAATCAATTTCATTAACCGAAGAAGGAATTCGTAAAGGTGAAAAATATTTTGGACTAGATAATTTATATGATACAGATAATACAATTTTGACTCATCATTTGGATAATGCATTACGGGCTAATTTTGTTATGCTACGTGATAAAGATTATGTTGTACAAGATGGTGAAGTTATGATTGTTGATCAATTTACTGGTCGTATTATGGAAGGTCGTCGTTATTCTGATGGTGTTCATCAAGCTATCGAGGCTAAAGAACATGTTGAAATTGAAGACGAAACTAAAACAATGGCTAACATCACTTACCAAAATTTCTTTAGAATGTACAAGAAATTATCTGGTATGACGGGTACTGCTAAAACTGAAGAAGAAGAATTCCGTGAAATTTATAATATGGAAGTTGTTCAAATTCCAACGAATAAACCTATTATTCGTGATGATAAAGCAGATTTATTGTATCCATCTTTAAATAGCAAATTTAAAGCTGTCATTGCTGATATCAAAGAACGCCATGAAGCTGGTCAACCTATGTTGATTGGTACTGTAGCAGTTGAAACGTCAGAATTATTGGCACAAATGTTAGATGATGCTGAAATTCCACATGCTGTCTTAAATGCTAAAAATCATGAACGTGAAGCTGAAATCATTTTAAATGCTGGACAACGTGGTGCTGTTACCATAGCTACGAATATGGCCGGACGTGGAACTGATATTAAATTAGGCCCTGGCGTTAAAGAAATTGGTGGATTAGCTGTTATTGGTACAGAACGCCATGAATCTCGTCGTATTGATAATCAACTTCGTGGCCGTGCTGGCCGTCAAGGGGATGATGGGATGACACAATTCTATCTTTCTTTGGAAGATGATTTGATGTTACGATTCGGTTCAGAACGTATTAAGAGCTTCTTAGAACGTATGAACATTACTGAAGATGACGCTGTTATCCAAAGTCGTATGATTACAAAACAAGTTGAATCAGCACAAAAACGTGTCGAAGGTAATAACTATGATACACGTAAAAATGTTTTACAATATGATGATGTTATGCGTGAACAACGTGAGGTTATTTATAACCAGAGACAACAAATTATTATGGAAGAAAAAACATTAAAACCTGTTATTATGCCTATGATACAACGTACTGTTAATCATATTGTTCAGATGCACACGCAAGGTGACCAAAATGAATGGAATTTACAAGCTATTGTAGATTTTGCTGTCTCTTCAATGGTTAATGAAGACAGTATCTCATTGGCAGATTTAGAAGGTAAAGATGCTAACCAAATCGAAGCCTACTTGGTCGACCGCGCTGAAAAGAACTATGAAATTAAAGAAGATCAATTAGTTGATGCAGCACAAATGCTTGAATTTGAAAAAGTGGTTGTGTTACGTGTTGTTGATGATAAATGGACAGCGCATATTGATGCAATGGATCAACTTCGTCAGTCTATTGGACTACGTGGCTACGGACAATTAAACCCTCTAGTTGAATACCAATCAGATGGATTTAGAATGTTCGAAGAAGTCGTTGGAGCAATAGAATTTGAAGTGACACGTTTATTTATGAAAGCTGAAATCAGACAAAATATTAAACGTTAATCAAAAAGTTAATCAGAGAACATTATTAAAGAGTCACTTCCGAATTCGATAGAGTTTGAAGGTGACTCTTTTTAGTAAATTAAGGAGAAAATTGATGGAATTAAGCGATTATAGGAAACAAATTAATGAAATGGAACAAAAAATAACTAACTTCAGGGGGTCTCTTTGACTTAGAGACGCTGAATGAACGTATTTCTGAAAATGAAGAACGAATGGCTAACCCAGATTTTTGGAATCACCAAGAAGAAGCACAAAAAGTTATTGACGAAAACAATCAATTAAAAGGTAAATATGATGCGTTTCATGATTTAGAGAGTAAGGTATCAGAATTACAAGTCATGCTTGAATTATTACAAGAAGAAAATGATAATGATATGCTAATAGAATTTGATGACTTGTTTAACGAGACAAAAAAAGCACTCGACAAGTATCAATTACGATTATTATTGAATGAACCTTATGATAGCAGAAATGCTATTTTAGAAATCCATCCAGGTGCAGGAGGTACCGAATCTCAGGATTGGGGATTAATGTTACTTAGAATGTATACGAGATGGGCTGAAAAAAGTGGGCTAATCGTCGAAACAGTAGATTATCAATCTGGCGATGAAGCGGGATTGAAAAGTGTGACGCTTCTTATTAAGGGAGTAAACGCGTATGGTTATCTTAAGAGTGAAAAAGGGGTGCATCGATTAGTTCGTATTTCACCTTTTGATGCTGCTGGTCGACGCCACACGTCTTTTGCATCTGTTGATGTGATGCCAGAGTTGGATGATTCAGTCGAAATAGAATTAAATCAAGATGATATCAGAATGGAAGTATTTAGATCATCCGGAGCTGGTGGACAACATATTAATAAAACATCTTCAGCAGTTAGATTAATTCATATTCCAACAGGGATAGTAACTTCGAGCCAAGCGCAGCGGTCACAATTTCAAAATAGGGCAACGGCTGAAAGTATGATGAAATCTAAGTTATATCAACTTGAAATGGAAGCAAAAGAAAAAGAACGTGCTGCCATTCAAGGTGAACAAATGGATATTGGATGGGGGTCGCAGATTCGATCATATGTGTTCCACCCATACTCAATGGTTAAGGATCATCGTTCCGATTTTGAGACTGGTAATGTTCAAGCGGTAATGGACGGTGATATAGATGGATTTATTAATGCTTATTTACAGTGGAAATTAAAAAATGAAAATCCAAGTTAAAAAATGAAACTTAATTGTAAGACTACTGCAATATAAAGGTAAATAATCATGCTATAATGAAAATGTTATGAAAATAGACACAGGAGGATTCACTGTTTGATAGAATTTAAAAATGTATTTAAACAATATTCTGATGATATTATTGCAAGCAATGATATTAATCTTCGAATTGACCAAGGTGAATTCGTATATGTGGTTGGACCTAGTGGTGCCGGAAAGTCGACATTTATAAAAATGATGTACCATGAAGAACAAGCAACATCTGGTGAAATCACAGTAAATGATTTTCATTTAGAAACGATGAAACCAAAAGAAGTACCATTTTTACGAAGAGATTTAGGAATTGTATTCCAAGATTTCAAATTATTACCTCGTTTAACAATTTTTGAAAATATTGCATACGCGTTAGAAGTTATTGAAAAAGAACCTGCAGAAATTAAAGAACGTGTTGATTACGTGCTAGATCTTGTTGATTTGTCTGACAAGGCGGATAAATTTCCGGAAGAATTATCTGGTGGTGAACAACAAAGAATTGCGATTGCACGTGCAGTTGCAAATAAACCAGAAGTCTTAATTGCTGATGAACCAACGGGGAATTTAGACCCTGAAACGTCAGATGATATTATGTCAATTTTAGAAAAAGTTAATGAACAAGGGACAACAGTTATCATGGCAACTCATAATAGTATTATTGTGAACAAATATCCACATCGTTTGTTGGCTATTGAAGATGGCCGTATTGCCCGAGATGAAGAAGGAGGAAAATACGGTTATGAAAATGAGAACGTTTAGGCGTCATTTTGGTGAAAGTATTAAGAGTTTACGTCGTAATGGATGGATGTCTGTTGCTGCTATTAGTGCTGTTACTGTAACGTTAATTTTGGTTGGGGTGTTACTTTCAATCTTAATGAACGTAAATAAATTAGCATCTGATGTTGAGAACGATGTTCAAGTCAGAGTGTTTGTTGAACGAAAGACAACAAAGAATCAACAGGCTGATTTGAAAAAGAAACTTGAAAGTTATTCAGAAGTTAAAAAAGTTACTTTTTCAAGTAAAAAGGAGCAATTACAACAAGTTGTTGGTAGTTATGGTAATGAATTTAAGTTATTTGGTGGGGATGATAATCCACTATATGATACATTTGATGTTCAAACTAAAAAACCAAAACAAACTGAGCAAATTGCAAAACGTGCTAAAAGTTTAGATTATGTAAATGATGCTAGTTTTGGGGGCACATCTGCTAAAAAACTATTTAAAGTAGTTGGTAATATCCAAAAATGGGGTATGATTATTAGTGCTTTACTCCTCTTTGTTGCAGTATTCTTAATTTCTAACACGATTAGAATCACAATTTTATCTCGAAGAAATGAGATTGGAATTATGCGTCTAGTAGGTGCGACGAATGGATTTATCAGATGGCCGTTTTTACTTGAAGGTGCATGGACTGGGCTTTTAGGTGCTATCATTCCAATTATTTTAGTTGATTTTGGCTATATTTGGATTTATAACGGTTTACAAGTTTCGTTGGCATCAACTAGTTATCAATTATTAACACCAGGAACTTTCTTGGCAGAAATTGATTTATTATTAGTGTCAATCGGGATAATTATTGGTGCTTTAGGATCGTTCGTTTCAATGCGTCGTTTCCTTAAAATTTAATTAAATTTTAAAAGACTGATTTTGCTAAATGCAAAATTCAGTCTTTTTTGTTATTATGATTATCTTTTTTGAATCATGACAAAGCATGATATAATTTGAGTACTATATATTAAAGAAAATAGGTGCATTTATGGTAACGCTTAAAATTATTGGAAACTTTTTCATGCAACCAACGCTTTGGTTAGCAATTATACTGATTTATGGTATGTATACACGAAGAATTAAAAAAGAGAGACAAGCATTTAGAACAGCTGTCGATAGTGATTTTTATGAGGGACGTCATGCAATAAAAGTAGGCTTTATTTTTAGTATTATTGGATCAATGTTACTATTTGGACTAGGTGTTATGTTGCCTATTAACTGGGTAGTTATTTATGCTATTTTTATGATTTTAGGACTACTACTATACCCAGTATTTGATGCTATCTTTCCGCTATTTATTATATCGGGACTAGTATATGGGATGACTAAATCTCAATTAAGTAATTTTGAAATATTTAAATATGAAGAATTTCACGTTGAATTTACGACAGGGATTCTACTGATAGGGACAGTCATTTTATTTATAACTGCTTGTGCGCTGTATTTATTCAGAAATAGTCCCTTATCGCCGAACACACAGTCAGGTAAACGAGGGCGAAATATATCGTCGTTTAGTATGAAGGATCTGTATCTGGTGCCACTTGTAATTCTAACACCGGGTGATCAATTCCATAGTGTACTCTCTTGGTGGCCAATTATTCATATAGCAGGTACAGAATTTAACATCATTATTTTACCATTAATTGTTGGGCTATCATTACGTATCTATAAAGAAATACCAAGAGTAGCTATCAAATTTATAAAAAAACAATACTTATATTTAGCTTTTATAGGGACAGGTTTAGCGATAATGGCTATATTTATACCAATAATGGGGATATATGGATTAATTGTTCTATTAGTTGCGTATTGTATCAGCCAATATATGATCAAACGCCATGATAATAAACAAGAAAAATGGTTTGCAGAATCCAATGAAGGAATATTAATTGTAGGGGTACGCCCAGGTACGCCAGCTTCAAAGATGGACGTAGAGGTTGGTGATGTGGTCGTTCAATGTAATGGCATTGAAGTTAGAAACGAAACCGAATTGTATGAAGCATTACAGAGTAGCTCAACGTATTGTCGATTAAAAATTAGGACATTTAGTGGAGATACAAAAATAACAGAAAGTGCGATATTTTCAGACTCACCATATGAAATAGGGTTAGTCATAATTAAATAAATTTAGTTATCAGGGGGATAAATAATGAAAAAAATTTTAGTTGTAGATGATGAACCAGCAATTGTTACGCTGTTAACGTATAATCTAGAAAATGCGAACTATGAAGTGCATGTAGCAATAGATGGGCCTAGTGCATTTAAAAAAGCAACAGAACAAAATTTTGATTTCATTATTCTCGATTTGATGCTGCCTGGTTACGATGGTATCGAAGTTACAAAAAAATTAAGACAAGAAAAAGTAAAAACGCCAATAATCATTTTAACGGCTAAAGATGATGAATTGAATAAAATAATTGGTTTAGAAATTGGTGCAGACGATTATATGACTAAACCGTTTAGTCCAAGAGAAGTAATAGCAAGAATTAAGGCTATTTTGAGACGTACTGAACATGACTCATCTAAGGATGAACAAATTGATAATGAAGTGAGAGAATTTAAAGATTTTAAAATTGATTTTTCTAACTATTCAGTTTATAAAAATGATGAAAAAGTTGCATTAACACCAAAAGAGTTCGAACTTTTAGTATATTTTATTAAACGAACAGGACGTGTGCTAAGTAGAGAAAAGTTATTGAGCGGTGTTTGGGGATACGATTATGAAGGGCAAACAAGGATGATAGATATGCATGTGAGCCATTTACGCGAAAAATTAGAAGTAGATGCTAAAAACCCCCTATATTTAAAGACAGTTCGAGGATTTGGCTATAAGTTTGAGGAGAATAAATGAAACAAAAACTAAAATGGATAATTACGACGTTAATCTTGTTGCTAAATTTAACATTTAGTATGACACTTCTATGGGATGTATCCGGGAAACTTTTTAGTAAGAATAGTATTATTGGAGTAAGTGTGTTGAGTTTGATTGAAATAGCTATACTTTATAAAATAGCATCTAAAGCAGGTGCTGAGTCCGAATTAATGGCTAATATATTGAATAGTTTAGTCAATAAAGGAGATTCTTATCATGTATTACTAGATACAGATAGTCCCAATTTTGAATTATCGAAAGCCATTAATCGTGTTGAAAGTTATCAAAAGAAAAGAAATATTCACTATCAGGTACAAAATAATAACTATCTAAAATTAATTGAACATTTGACAGTTGGGGTTATGCAAATTGATCATAAAAGACAAGTACTAGTCGTAAATGATATGATTTCTAAATTATTAGGCCAACAGATAGAAAGTAAGCAACATTCATATATTGATGATATTAAAACATACAAATTGAGTGGACTAATTGAAAAAGCCATTAAAACACAAGATAAGCAAAGAGATGAAGTTGAAATTGCCAATACAAACAGAGTGGTTGATGCAACGGTCGTCTATATAGCAAATAACAATGTAGAATTTCAAGTAATCGTAATTTTATATGATATAACTGAGCTGAAATTATTAGAGAAAATGCAAAATGAATTTGTCGGAAATGTGAGTCATGAATTGAAAACACCAGTAACAGCAATTAAAGGATTTGCTGAAACTCTTTTAGAAGAATCTGTTGATTCAAGTACAACTAACAAATTTTTAAATATTATTTATGACGAAAGTGAAAAATTAGAAGTATTAATTCAAGAGATATTAAAATTAGCAAAAGGGCAAAAACCCAAAGAAAATATTTCGAGTTTCAATTTAGATGCTATGATAAATTATGAGTTAGATTTATTAAGTAGTACTATTAAAAGTAAAAATTTAATAGTAGACAAGAGAATAACAAAAGATCTTTATGTAAAGTTTGATAAAAATAAGATAGCCACTATCTTAGGTAATTTATTGCAAAACGCTGTTAAATATAATGTTGATAATGGGCGTATGGTAGTTGAAGTAGGCAAAATAAAGACAAGATTTTTTATAGCAGTATCAGATACTGGTATTGGTATTTCAAATCAAGACAAAAAAAGAATATTTGAACGTTTCTATAGAGTAGATCCGTCTAGAAATAAACAAATAGAAGGTAATGGGCTTGGCCTCGCTATTGTGCAGGAACTAGTGACATCAATGGGTGGAGAGATTAGTGTGAAAGATTCGAATGATAAGGGGACTGAAATTACGATTTATTTGTAATATTAAGAGATATTCACATAAATAGACTTGACCAAGAAAAAGAAAGCTGATATATTTAATAAGTGCTATTGAGGCGATAATGAATATCGCAAATAAAGTGTTGACATGAGATATACCAGATGGTATATTAATAAAGCTGATTGATACGGCAAGAAGAAATGAATATTTATTCAAAAAATTCTTGACA